>CAZDAF010000127.1:0-9494 GCA_964503115.1 uncultured bacterium | reverse complement strand
ACATACTTTCGGGTAGGGTTCATCCCCCGGCATGTTTTTTTATTTAGCCTTGTTGGGGGGTGATGTTCCGGTTTATTGTTTGCTGAGTTCATTTGCCTTGACGGAGAAGTTGCTAGCGTTTATTACATGATTGATTTTCTCCGGCCTGATTTACATTTCCGATCACGATGCTCAGCAGGAAGTTTTTTCAAGTATTTCCGACGCTATTTTGCGGTGCGGTAAGGGGTTTCATAGCGTCATATCCTGAGCGTTGAAACTCGTTGTTGTTACAAACCGAAAGAAAGGAAAGCGATAATCCAATGAAAACCCGAGTTATGGAGATGTTGGGGACTTGCCACTCCATTTTTCGGGGTGCGATGGTATTGTTTATTTACTGCGATGCGGTTTAGTTTTGTTGTTGAGTCGGTTTGAAAATTAACCCGGGAATATAAGGAGACGAACAATGGATTACGAATTTATCAAATTGGAGAAAAAAGAGCATCTCACCATTGTGACCATCAACCGTCCCGAGGTCAGAAACGCCCTTCATCCACCCGCCGGCAAGGAGTTGGATGAGGCCTTCAATGATTTTTCCGAGGATCCCGATGCGTGGGTTGCTATCATCACCGGGGCCGGCGATTTGGCCTTTTCCGCAGGTAATGACCTCAAATGGCAAGCCCAACACGGGGTAGATGCCATGGTCAAGGGGGTACTTTCCCTTAAAGGCGGTTTCGGGGGGCTCACAAGCCGTTTTGATTGTTACAAGCCTATTATCGCGGCGGTGAACGGTTCGGCCAGGGGAGGCGGTTTTGAGATCGCTTTAGCATGCGACATTGTAGTGGCTGCGGAACATGCCTCTTTCGGATTACCCGAGCCGCGCGTGGGATTGATAGCGGGTTCCGGGGGAGTGCACCGCCTTCCAAGGCAGGCGCCCTATAATTTGGCCATGGGTATGATGCTCACCGGTCGTAGTATCTCGGCGCAGGATGCACAGAAAATGGGACTCATCAACGAAGTAGTCCCATTGGAAGAACTGATGCCTACCGCCGAGAAATGGGCGGCGGAAATCATGGAATGCGCGCCCCTGGCGGTTAAAGCATGCAAGGAGGCGGTTCTGCTGGGAATGGGACTACCCCTCGAGGAAGTTGTGAATAAAGTTTTTCCAGGGACGGTAGCCACGTTTACGTCGGAAGATATTATGGAGGGTGCAAGGGCATTCGCCCAAAAGCGGAAGCCACAGTGGAAGGGGAAATAATCCATAGTTATAAGACTTTCAGGCTCTCAAGTGTCGGCTAAGCCCGATATGAATGATTAAAAAAAGGAGGAAATGCCATGGCACGAGCACAATTTTCCGTAGCTCTGGTCACCACTTCAGGTATCGACGAGGCGCGAAAGATAGCGGCTGACCTTGTAGAGAAAAACCTTGCGGCATGTTGCAACATCATTCCCAAGGTTGAAAGCATATACCGGTGGGAAGGAAAAGTTGAGAATGACGCCGAAGCGTTGATGATCGTAAAAACGCGCGCTTCGTTCGAGAAAAAACTGATCAAACGAGTCCGGGAATTGCATTCATATTCAGTGCCCGAAGTCATTTTTCTAAGTATTCACGACGGCAATCCCGACTACATTAAGTGGTTGGCCCAGTCCACGTCCGCTAAAAAATAAAAAGGAAGATAATGGCTATTCGGCCGGAAAAAATTCGCGTACATACTTTTATCGACGTCCAGAACCTCTACGTGGCGGCCAAGGAAGGTTTCAGGTACCAATTACCCAACTTCGACCCTATAAAGCTGTCGCGGGTGATTACGGACATTATGCCTAACCGCGAGCTGGTAAAGGTGCATCTGTACACCGGGATTCACTCTCGAGAAGAAAACGCCTTCTGGCACGATTTCTGGCGCAATAAATTGCGGGCGCTCGAAGACAACCCGCTTGTGACCGTCTTCACCAAGCAACTGCTGTACCGTGATATAAAAGTTCGGAACGAGTCCGGTAAAGAATTTTCAGTTAGACGCGCAGCGGAAAAGGGCATCGACCTTCGCATCGGCCTCGACCTGGTGCGACTGGCCGTCAACAGCGCCTACGACGTAGCCATTATATTCTCGCAGGATTCAGACCTCGAAGAAGCCGTCAACGAAGTCCATGCCATAAGGCAATACTTCAACCGGTGGATTTTCCTCGAATGCGCGTTCCCCGAGAACCCGGACCGACCCCCGCGCGGAATACGCAACACACAATGGAGGGTTATTACCCATGAAATGTACGACAAATGCGTCGACCCGCACGATTATCGCCCTTTCCCCACCGCCAAGCCGGCGGATGATTTGTAAGACGTAATTTCGGGTGGAGTTCAGGAGTCTGCAAGCGATTTTTTCATCGCTTCGCCTATAGCCGAAGGGTCATCCAGCGCGATAGCTCCCGCCTCGCGCATCGCATCGAGCTTTTCGGCTGCGGTACCCTTCCCGCCGCTGATGATGGCTCCTGCGTGTCCCATACGCTTGCCGGGCGGAGCTTTTTTGCCCGCAACAAAAGCCACCACGGGTTTACTCATATTCTCTTTAATAAACTGCGCGGCTTCTTCCTCGGCGTTACCGCCTATCTCGCCGATAAGCGCCACTCCCTGCGTTTGCGGATCGTTCTCGAAAAGCTCGAGCAGATCGACAAAGCCCGTACCGACCACCGGGTCGCCGCCGATGCCGATGCAGGTGCTCTGGCCGATGCCGAGTCTCGATAACTGATCTACCGTTTCGTAGGTCAATGTTCCCGACCGGCTGATCACACCCACCGATCCGGGCCGGTGGATGAAACCGGGCATTATGCCGATCTTGCACTTGGCGGCAGGGGTGATCACTCCGGGGCAATTCGGGCCGATCAACCGCGACGCACGGTCTTCCATGAAACGCTTAACCTTCACCATATCACTTGCAGGAATGCCTTCAGTGATGCAGACGACAAGCTCGACACCCTCGTCCGCCGCTTCCATTATCGCATCTGCGCCACCGGGGGCGGGCACGAATATCAAAGATGCGTTCGCGTCTGCCGCTTGCACGGCCTGATGCACCGTGTTGAAAACCGGCACTCCCTCGACTTGGGCTCCGCCCTTCCCGGGGCTGACTCCGGCGACGATACGTGTACCGTATTCGAGGCATTGTTTGGTGTGGAAGCGGCCGTTACGGCCGGTTATACCTTGCACCATCAGCCGGGTGTCTTCGTTGCAAAGTATGCTCATCAGCTTGCCCCCCGGGCCAACTCGACTGCCGAGCGCGCAGCCTCGCTCATGGTCTCGGCGCCGTGTATATCCAGCCCGCTTGATGCGAGTATGGAACGACCTTCCTCCTGCTGAGTGCCCTTAAGGCACACCACAAGCGGTACCTTGACATCAAGCTCGCGCGCCGCTTGTACAACTCCTTCGGCGACCATCGAGCATCTCACTATCCCGCCGAAGATGTTAATGAAGATCACTTTGACCTTATTGTCCGCCAGGATGATGCGGAGAGCTTCCGAAACTCTTTCTTTGTCCGTCCCGCCGCCGATGTCGAGGAAATTGGCGGGCATGCCGCCGTAGTTCGCCACGAGATCCATGGTGGCCATCGCCAGTCCCGCGCCGTTGACCAGGCAGCCGAGATCGCCGTCAAGGCTGACGTAGGACAGCCCGGCTTCCGTTGCCTCCAACTCGAGCGGGTCTTCTTCGGCCGGATCCATAAGTGCCTTGATCTCGGGATGGCGGTATAAGGCGCTGTCGTCGAAAACGATCTTGGCGTCAACCGCCACTATTTTCCCGTCGGTCGTTACCGCCAGGGGGTTGCATTCGGCAAGACTTGCGTCCGTCGAGTCGAACACTTTCCAAAGCGACATTATGGCCGAAGCGCCTTGTTTGAGAAGGTCGCCTTCGAGTCCGAGGTTTTGGGCGGCCCTTCGCGCCTGGTACGGCTCGAGCCCGAAGGCCGGGTCGATGGGTTCCTGCAATATTTTCTCAGGATGTTTCCTTGCGACCTCTTCGGTGTTCACGCCACCCATTTGGCTGTATGTAAGCACGTAGCGTTCTATTGATCGGTTCAGTACGAATCCGACGTACAACTCCTCCTCGATGGAGCTTGTCTGCTCGACCAGCACCTTTCTGACGAGTTTGCCTTTCGGGCCCGTCTGAGGGCTTACGAGCGTCATACCGATAATTTCAGCGGCGCGTTCGGCCACTTCATCGGGAGTTTTCGCGAGCTTGACGCCTCCGGCTTTCCCGCGGCCGCCCGCGTGAACCTGCGCCTTGACGATAAAGCCTTCCCCGCCGAGCCGCCGGGCGACGGCTTGAGCTTCTTCGGGAGTGGCCGCGATACCCCCCTCCGGCACGGGCAATTCCACCTCTTTGCCCAATGCCTTGGCTTGATACTCGTGTATGTTCACGGTGGTATTACTCCTGCCTGCACTATTGGTGGTGGATATGATGTGAATACGATTGTCACTCCCCATACGAAGAGTATCGTCGAAGCCGTTATCAATATCGTCGCAAGCCCTATGCGCGACCATTGCGCGTGCAGATAATCCCTGCCGACCATCCACAACCCGTGAAAGCCGTGGAACAAGGCAAAAACTAAAAACAGTGCGTAGAGAACTCTGAACTCCGGCTGAGACAAACGGTAAATCACTTCCTCATAAGTTATCGGCAACGCCGGCGACATAGACATGAAGTGCTGCACCACCCAATGGATGGAGATGGTAACCAGTACGCCGACTCCGGTGATACGTTGCAAAAACCACAACCAGTGACCGGAATCGGAACCGCCTTGTTTTATTGTCTCATTCATACTCTTCTCTATCCCTAAAGGTTAATTAGATTTATCATCGGCAAAAACGTTGCTACAATACCCATTATGAACAACACCATAGCAGCAACCATCAATGCCCAGAACAGCTTCTTGTGGTATTTGGCTCCTCCGAAAAAGTCCACCCATATAATCCTGAGGCCGTTCATTGCGTGAAAAATGATCACGGCGAAGAGCATAACCTCGCCGATCTTAAAAAGCGGTGTGCTGTAAAGAGCCATCGTGGCATTGAACGATTCCGGGCCGCTGCCGAGATGCGATATGCTCCAGATGTGTATGGCTATGAATATTGTCAGCCCTATGCCGGTGATGCGATGTATTGCCCATGCGACCATACCGGTGTGGAACTTATACCGGAAATGCTCGCTAAAAGACGCCGTCCATTTGTATTTAATGCCTTCCATAAGCTCGCACCTCACAACTTACGTTTGAATATCTCGCGCCTCAACATTGTTATGTGATCGGTAACGTTTATTTCCTTCGGGCACGCCTCGACGCAGTTGAAAATAGTATGGCATCTCCACACGCCGTCGTGATCGTTAACCACGCGAATTCTTTCTTCGGTGGCGTGATCGCGGCTGTCACCGATGAATCGCCACGCTTTGAGCAGGGCCGCCGGGCCGAGGTAGTCGGCGTTCATCCACGCGGACGGGCAGCTCGAAGTGCAACCGCCGCATAGTATGCACTTGACGGATTCGAGTATCTTTTCCACCTGTTCGGGAGATTGCAGTCGCTCGCTGTCGGCGGGAGGACGCTCGTCGTTGATGAACCACGGCAGCACCTTACGCAGCTTCTCGAAAAAGAGGTCGAAATCCACCACGAGGTCCTTGATGACGGGAAAGCCCGGCAACGGCTCGATAACGAACTTTTTAGATTTGTAATTTTTCACAAGTTCCTGACACGCCAGGGCGGCTTTGCCGTTTATCTTCATCGCGTCGGAACCGCATATACCGTGCGCGCAAGACTTACGGAAAGTCAGTGTGCCGTCGATCTCGTTTTTTACGTGCATCAGACAATCGAGTATCTTCCAGGTCGGCTCGGCGATGATTTTAAATGTCTGCCAATTCGGTTTTTTATCCTTTTCCGGATTGAAACGCCTTATTTTTAGAGAAATATCCATTAGTATTTCCTCTCCATTGGATCGTATCCGGCATATGTCGGGGGTTTGTATTCAATCACTGCCCGTCCGTCGGGCCCACGGGTGGCGTAAGTGTGTTTCATCCAGTTTTGATCGTCGCGTTTGGGGTAGTCGGTACGGTAGTGAGCGCCACGGCTTTCGGATCGGACCAAAGCGCCTTCGACGATGACTTGGGCGTAGTCTATCATGTTGCCCAGTTCGATGGTTTCAAGCAGCTCGGTGTTGAAAACTTTCCCGTGATCCTGGATTGCCACGCGCGAGTAGCGGTCGCGGAATTCGCTGAAGCGATTCAGCAGACCCTGCAGGTCTTTTTCATTACGGAATATTCCGCATCGAGTTCTCATATCCGCTTGTAAATCCTGTCTCAGTCTTGCGCTTTTTTCGTCGCCCTTCGATTCGAGCAGTCGCGCGACCATATCCACCGCTTCCGTCTCGTCACCGGCCGGCCACGGCGAGAGTTGAGAGCCGGAGCGTATGAAATCACGTATTGTCCTGCCTGTGCGCCTGCCGAAAAGCATGGCTTCGAGGGTCGAGTTGCATCCGAGGCGGTTCGAGCCGTGAACGCTGACGCAGGAACACTCGCCGGCGGCATAAAAGCCGGTGATGATATTTCCCTTCGAGTCCGCTTCCACCTCGCAGTTTTTGGTGACCGGTATACCGCCCATGGCGTAATGGGCCGTCGGCTGGATGGGAATGGGTTCGAGGACTGGGTCAACACCCATGTATATTTTGGCGAAGCTTGTTATTTCCGGCAATCGCACTTCCAGCGTTTCTTTACCAAGGTGGGTGAGGTCGAGATGAATGTATTGATCGCCATTGATGCCACGACCCTCGTTGATTTCGGTCTGTATGGCGCGTGTGACCATGTCTCGCGGCGCGAGTTCCTTGACGGTAGGCGCGTACCGTTCCATAAACCGCTCACCCTCGCCGTTGATAAGCAACCCACCCTCACCGCGTGCGCCCTCGGTGACGAGTATCCCCATTTTGTATAAACCGGTCGGGTGGAACTGTACGAATTCGAGGTCTTCGAGCGGCGCCCCGGCGCGGTACGCGATTGCTATCCCGTCGCCGGTGTTTGCGTGCGCGTTCGATGTTATGTGGAATGCTCGGGCGTAGCCGCCGGTGGCGAACATGACGGCTTTGGCCCTGATGATTTTTAATTTGCCGGTGGCGGTTTCGTAAACCACGACGCCCCGGCAGATATTGTCTTCGATGGCCAGCGAAAGGACGTTGAACTCGCTGTAGAATCTCACACCCCGGCGGTGATTTTGCTCGAACAGGGTATGCAGTATGATATGCCCCGTCCGGTCGGCGCAGTAACAAGCGCGCCTGACCGGCGCCTTCCCGTGGTTGCTGGTATGGCCTCCGAACCTGCGCTGCGCGATCTTTCCTTCGGGAGTGCGGCTGAACGGCGCTCCCCAGTGCTCGAGCTCGCGGATGGCTCGAGGGGCTTCCGAGGCCAATATCTCCGCTGCGTCCTGATCGGCGAGGTAGTCGGAGCCTTTCACGGTATCGAAAATGTGCCATTCGATGTGGTCTTCTTCTTCGTTTCCCAGGGCGGCGGCGGTACCGCCTTGCGCCGCTCCCGAATGACTTCTTATTGGGACTATCTTACTTATCACCGCAAGGTCGATAGTAGGGTCGGCGCTCAACTCGAGTGCAGCGCCCAAACCCGCCAGACCGGCCCCGACAATAATCACGTCGTGAACTATGGTTTCCATTTTTTTCGGTCAGCCTCTTCGGTATTCGCTCTGTCCTTCTATATACAAGTCCCGTCCTTCAGTGTCATTGACGACTATGGCGGGGAAGTTTTCTACCTCGATACGGCGAACAGCTTCGGGGCCTAGGTCTTCGTAAGCCACCACTTTGCTGGATTTTATTTTCATGGAGATTAGCGCGCCGGCGCCGCCTGTAGCGCCGAGATAGACGGCCTTGTGGAGTTTCATTGCTTTGATGACTTCGGGGCCTCGGGCTCCCTTTCCTACCATTGCAGCCAGCCCCGCTTCGATAAGCCTGGGGGCGTATGCGTCCATTCTACCGCTTGTTGTCGGACCCGCCGATCCGATGGGTCTGCCCGGCGGGGCGGGAGTCGGGCCTACATAGTAAACTATAGCGCCCTTGATGTTGAAGGGCAACGGTTCGCCATGATCGAGCAGTTCGGTAAGTCGTTTGTGAGCGGCGTCCCTGGCGGTGTACATCACTCCTGTGATTAAAACCTTGTCCCCTGCCGCCAAAGATGACACGATATCGTCCGTTAGCGGTGGAGTTAAGACCTTCGGCTCGCTCAATGTTCCTTCTCCATCATACTATTTCTTGAAGTGCAATCAACTCACGTTTCAGTGCCTTTTTGCTCTCGTTTTTGCTTGTTTCGAATGCGTTTTATTCGTTCTTCAAACCCTCCTTTTGTACCGTCATTAAGACCTAGCTCCATAGCCTTATTACAAATCTCCACGGCTTTATCATATTCGCCCTTCTCTGTAAGTAGCGTTGACAAGTGCTGGAAAGTTGGCACCCGTGGAGGCACCTCCATTTCAAGGTCTTCCATTAAAGGCTTCTTTATCTGAGGAAATTTTTCTACGTGTTGCCATGCTATCCGCTCGCATAAATCCCGTTTTTTGGGATCGCTATTTCGGAGTTTATATGTCTGTTCAACAATTCCCATTAGTAAGAAATGTCGGTCCACGGGGTGGGCAGGTTTGTCCAACGCTTTAAGCATTTTCGGAATCTCTCCGGTAATCCAAGCCTTATACGCATCGCCCGCTTTTTGTGGTTGCTTGTCTCTTATAATCCAGGTCTCTTTTTCATCCTTTTTTGGTTTTTTCGAGAATTTGGTAACAATAATAATCACAAAAATGATAAAGATGAGTAATATGAACCAGCCCATTGAATCTCCTTTTTGTTTCTTTAATGATTACACACTTTATAAACTTGCTACATTTTCTCGAGAGTGAGTTTTTGAGTTTTACTCATTCCTCTCTCCAAATTCCAGCAGTGATTTGTTTGTTAAGACAGTTGACGCAAACGTCAATTTGTCCTTTTTCCTCAGAGAAAACGGCGATTATTGCATCGCTGATATTTTTGGCTGTACAACCATCAAGTTTTTGAGAGCACAAACCCATCACTGAAATCCCGCTTTTTTTAATCAGTAGGCCTTTCCGTCCTGACTTTAAGATGTTCTCAAGTTCAGTGATCTTGTCTTTTTCTTCCTGCGACTTCTGTTTTTCAGCCATTTCTTGAGCAATCCTTTGTTGCGCAATGGGCGAATACCGTTTGTTTGCATCATCAACCCAATCGTAGATCCAATGGCGGTCTCTCGTGATATTTTTCTCAGCTGCCAGCCAGTGAATTTTATCTCCGACAACTTCAGGTTTTTGTAGATTTATTGGATGTTCTGTGGGGTTGTTGAAAAGATTAACCCAATCGTTATCAGGTGTCTTATTCAATTTGAAAACTACCTCGAAAAGTCCGGGATATTGTGAATCCCTTCCTAAGATTTTACTGTCAATAATTTCGATCATAGTTTCCCCCTTTCTTAAAGGTTGCAAATCATTATTGTCTAA
>CAZDAF010000126.1:0-9650 GCA_964503115.1 uncultured bacterium | reverse complement strand
CTCCCTTTGAGTAACCAAATACGCTTTTTTAACAAATTCTCTCCGGCAAAATTGTACCAGACCATCTTTCAGTTTCAGTGTTGCCCTGTCCCGGTACTTCACCTCAGTAGGGATAATGTAAGCCGGACTTTTCACAATTATATCCACCTCCCTATCCGTGCGGGGGTCTCTCCAGTAAGTTACCTCCGGATTATCACGATAATGGTAGGCAAAGAGATGGCGCAAGACCGTGGTTTCGACTATAGATCCCATCTCGCTCGGATCATTTAGTATTTCCTCTCCCCTGAGCAAAACGGCATTCCTTAGAGCTGCATCTGTAAGATATATTTTTGGTCTTGTTTTCAAGGGTTTCTTACCACCAATACCGTACTGCGGCAAGCGGTATATCAAATTAGCTTGCTCCAATGCTTCAAGGTGGTTCGATACCGTTGTCTTGCTGACTTTTAGAGCTTTGGCGGAATTTGTTAGCCCAAAAATTCCGCCGCTGTTCATACATAGATAAATGAAAAGCTTTTCAAGATCATTTACATTACGAATACCGAAAAGGGCGGTCATGTCCCTTTTTAATACTCTCTCAACAATATCTTCTCTTAATAGGCGCTGGCAAATATCGACATTGTCTTGTAGCGCAGTCTCCGGAAACCCGCCGACAAGAAGGTAGCGTTGGAATAAAGGCATATACTGCCGGAATGTTCTCTCCAGAAAAGCCAGTTCCGGCTGCTCAATATTAAAAAGATCACCGGGTTTAATATTTTTTGGAATATTTTCCACATAGTCTCCACGAATCCGGAGAAATTCGTAGAACGAAAGAGTGGGGATTCGCACGGTTACCCAACGCCCGACTCCGCTCTCGGCAAGCTTTTGTCTGTGCACGGCGCTGGCCGAGCCCGTGGCAAGTATTCGATATTCAGGGTTATGGTCAACAAGCTGTTTTATGTAGGTTTCCCAATCATTAGAGTATTGCACCTCATCCAGTAATAATATTGAGGACTTTCCTTCTTGATGAATATTTTCGTGGTAAAGCCTGAGAATTTCGGGTATAGAAAGAAGTTTAAGGAGCGGGTGATCGAGGCTCAAGTAACATATACTTCGAGGTGTGTGGCCCATTTCCAGAAACTTATTTGCTATTTGGTAAAGAATAGTTGTCTTGCCTACGCGACGCGGGCCGGTCAATAAAACAGCGCGTTTCAGGCTTAAATCACCAAGATAACGTAAACAAACTTGATATGCCAGACGACGAAAAATAGGGATATTTATTCGGCGATCCGACCACCAAGGGTTAAAACCATGCAACACACTAAGAATATCTTTATTTTCGAACAGGTCGCTCATTTTTCATAACAAACCTCTTTTTGGCGATATAAGACCAGTACAGTGTACCATAAAACAGAAAACCAGGCAAAAACTAACGAAATTTCTTTTTTTCACCACTTGGCTGACTACTTTATACTGCTCGCCGGAGTGAGGAGAGATGTTTTTTTATCGGTTAAATCAGCAGGCTGTATATGACGCATGCGACCATGCTGCTTGCGATGATGGCGCCCATGTTCGGGCCCATGGAGTGCATGAGAAGATAATTCGACGGGTTGGCTTCACGGCCCAACTGCTGCACCACACGCGGGCTGTGCGGTACGGCGGCCAGGCCTGCCGCCCCGATGAGCGGATTCAGGTCTCCGCGACCGAGCATTTTCATCAACTTCGCCGTCAAGACTCCCACCGCAGTGCTTGTTGCGAAACCCAGCAGCCCGAGGCCGAGTATGCCCAATGTCTTTAAGTTTAGGAACTTATCCGCGCTCAGGGAGTAACTGATGCCGAAGGTAAGACATATAATGAAAATATTGGTAATTTCGTTTTGCGCCGCATGGCTTAACCGATCGGTAACGCCGCTCTCCCGGAGGAGATTGCCGGCCATGAAGAAAGCGAAAAGCGGGGTGCCGACGGGCAAAAGCAGACTCGCTATTATGGTCACCGCAACGATGAAAGTAATCTTTTCTCCACGCGACACCGGCCTCAGTTGCGCCATTTCGGTGCGGCGCTCTTCGGGGTTGGTGAGTAGTTTCATTATGGGCGGCTGTATGAGGTGCACGAGCGCCATGTAGAGGTATGCGGTCACCACTATAGGCCCTATCAGCTCGGGCGCCAGCCGTGTGGCCATGAACACCGTTACCGGGCCGTTGGCGCCGCCTATGATGCCGATAGCCGCCGCTTCCTGAATGCCGTAACCTGCCAACGCGGCCACGAGCAACGCCGCAAATTGCCCGATTTGAGCCGTCGCGCTTATAAGCATCAAAGACGGCCGGGCCAACAGCGGCCCGAGGTCGGTCATCGCCCCCACTCCGAAAAACAACAATATCGGCGCCAGGTCGGTCATTATGGTGTAGTCGAAGAAGTACCGGAAAATACCGCCCGGCGCGGCGTCGAGCAGGCCGCTTCGAGGTATGTTGGCCAGGATGGTGCCGAAACCCAGAGGCAGGAGCAGCAACGGTTCGTAATCTTTTTTCACCGCAAGGTAAATCATCACGCAACCGGCGGCCATCATAACGACGTTGGCCGGTGATACCTGCGAAAAGCCGGTTATATTCCAGAATCGTTCGATAAATTCCGACACTGTTTTCGGTACCTAGGTTATGGTTACAAGCGGATCGCCCGTACGCACATGGCCGCCCACGATGACGTGCACCTTATCGATGCGACCGTCTCTCGGCGCCAGTATGGGGTTTTCGATCTTCATCGACTCGATCATCAGTAACTTATCGCCCTTTTTGACCGCATCGCCGGGCTTGATTTCGACGCTTAATATCTTGCCGGGAATAGGCGCGCATACGGCGCCGTCCCGCCGCGCCGGCAGCGCGGGTAGCGGCCCCGACGGGGATGGGCCTCGAGCGGTCCGAACGGAACTCGGGCGCTTCACTTCGGTTCTGACGGCGCCGCCTGTTTCCTCGACTTCGACTTCGAAGCTTTTTCCGTTGACCGTTACTCGGAACTTCCGTGCCGTCAAGACAATTCTCCTCCCTCGGGAAAGTCGGTTTCCACCCGGCGCGCCCATGCGTCGGTCTCGGCATCCATCGTTATGTCCGGAACCCCTTCCTCATTACCCATAGTGAACGAAATAGCGGCCGCCACCGCCGCTACCTGCTCGATTTCCTCGTCTTCGTCGAGCTCCCTTACTAAATTTTGGGTAGCGTTCCGCATCCAGCGCGGTATCCGCGCCAACCCCGCGATAAGCGCGCACACCACAAAAGCGGCGACCATACCCTCGATTGTCAGCTTCAGTCCTTGAAAGAATACTTCCATCGTCATCCTATAGCGGAATATTTCCGTGTTTTTTTCGCGGCCTCGACTCGCGCTTGCCGCGCAGGAAATCGAGGCGCCTGATAAGCGTCCGTCGCGTTTCACGAGGTTCGATAACGTCGTCCGCAAGCCCCATTTCGGCGCTGCCGATGGGGTCGCCGAACGTAGAGCGATACCATTCGATTTTCTTCCGTCTGAAAGATTCCGGGTCTTCGGCGGCCTCGATATCCCGCGCCATGAGCAAATCCACCGCCGCCTCTGCGCCCACCACGGCTATTTCCGCCGTGGGCCATGCGAGGATAAGGTCGGAGCCCAGGCCCTTGTTGCCGCCCATCGCCAGTATCCCACCGCCATAACCCTTTCTCATCACCACGGTGATTTTCGGCACGCTCGCCTCGCAGTACGCATACAACATCTTCGCGCCGTGCCTGATAATGCCCGCGTGCTCCTGCTCGATCCCCGGCAGGTAACCCGGCACGTCGGCAAGGTAGACAAGCGGGATGTTGAAGCAGTCGCAAAACCTCACAAATCGAGCGCATTTGTCGCTTGCATCCACCGTAAGCGTTCCGCCCATCACCATGGGCTGGTTGGCTATTATCCCGACCGGCTTACCCGCCAGCCGTGCGAATCCCACCACCAGGTTGGGCGCGAATTCAGCGTGAACTTCGAGAAAGTCTCCCGCGTCCGCCAGCCGGCATATAATCTCCTTTACATCGTACGCCTTCCTCGGATCGTCGGGGATCATATCGTTAAGCTCATCGTCTTCCCTGTCGGGATCGTCTCCCATCTCAGCCGCAGGCGGGTCTTCGAGGTGATTTTGAGGCAGGTAGGATAACAGCTTTCGCGTCAGGTCGAAGCATTCGGCTTCGCTTCCGGCGCGGAAGTGGCCGCAGCCCGTTGTTCGGCAATGCACCTCGGCGCCGCCGAGTTCTTCACTGGTGTATTTTTCTCCCGTAACCGACTCGATAACCTTCGGGCCGGTTATGTGCATATACGAAACGCCGTCCACCATGACCACGAAATCCATCAACGCCGGTGAATAGACGCTTATCCCCGCGCAGGGGCCGAGTATCAACGCGATCTGAGGCGCCACGCCGGAAAGGAAAGTGTTGGGCAAAAACAGCGACCCGCCGTCGCGGCCCCCGCTCCACCCTTCATGTATGCGAGCGCCGGCGCTGTCGAAAAGCCCGATAATGGGCACGCCGCGTTTCCCGGCCCAGTCCACCGCCTCGCACATTTTGCGGCCGTGCACCGCGCCGATACTGCCTCCGAGAACAGTGAAGTCCTGCGCGTAAACGCAAACGATCCTTCCGTCGATTGTTCCGAATCCGCTGATCAGGCCGTCGCCGTGCACGCGCCGCTCGGCCATGCCGAACTCGGTGCTCCGGGTGGTCGCAAGCGGGTTGAACTCGACGAACGACCCGGTATCGAGCAACGCATCAAGCCTCTCGCGGGCCGTCATTTTACCGCGTTTGTGTTGCGACTCGATTTTGCCGGCGCCGGCGCCCAATCGAGCTTTTTCCTTTGCGGCACGCAGCCGCTCAAGCTTATCCTTCATATTCATCCGAGCGGAATATACCCCCCACGATTCGGGCGGTCAACAAGGCTGCGAGAACCTTCCTTAACGGCCGGCTATGCTTTTCAGGCGTATCAGATGATCGGCTAAAACAATCGCCGCCATCGATTCCGCCACCGGCACTATCCTAGGGCAAATGCAGGGATCATGTCGCCCCTTGATTTTAAGGGTATGCCTCTTTCCATCATGATCCACGGTGCGCTGCGGAAGACTTATGGATGGAGTGGGTTTTACGGCGATTCTCATCACTATATCTTCGCCGGTGCTTATCCCGCCGAGAATGCCTCCTGACCTGTTGGACGACATACGCACCTTCTTGTTTTTCATGTATATCGGGTCGTTCATCTCGGAGCCGCGCATTTGGGCGACTTTGAATCCCGCCCCGAATTCCACACCCTTTACCGCCCCGATGCCCATAAGCGCGGAGGCCAATTCCGCATCGAGCTTCGAAAAAACCGGCTCGCCAAGTCCCGGCGGAATTCCGGTAGCTACCACTTCCACGACTCCCCCGAGCGAATCTCCCGCTTCTTGCGCCTCGATGACCGCTTGAGCCATCGCCATAGCCGTCTGTTGATCCGCGCAACGAACGGGGTTGCGCTCGATCTCGGCGCGCCGGAATCGTTTCGCCTCGATGGATCCGATCTTAACCGTATGCGCGTAAACCTCCATATCGTCGAGCGCGATGACGGCTCCTGCAACAGCCCCTGCGGCGACCCTTGCGGCAGTCTCCCTACCCGACGCCCTGCCCCCGCCGCGATGATCCCGGATGCCGTACCGGGCCTGGTAGGTGTAGTCCGCATGGCCGGGCCGGTAAACGTCTCTCAAAGGTTCATAAGCACCCGATTCGGCGTCCTGGTTGCGAATAAGCATTGCTATCGGCGTGCCGGTCGTGCGTCCCTCGAAGACACCCGACAGTATCTCGCACCGGTCGGGTTCGGATCGGGATGTGCTGATGTTGCTTTGACCGGGGCGGCGTCGGTCGAGTTGGAGCTGAATATCCTGTTCGCACAGCTCGACTCCGGGCGGACATCCGTCCACCACGCAGCCGACGGCCGGGCCGTGAGACTCGCCGAAGGTCGTCACCCTGAAAAGCACCCCGATAGTGTTGCCGAGCATGAAGTTATCTCCTGTTGTCAATTTGTCAGTTTTTATAGCATTTGTCAAGCTTGGAGGGGCTTGTCCCGAACGTTAAAAAGGGAAATATTGCCTTTTACTTGCGACCCTGCTAGGATGATAGTCGGCATGGATACTCTTTACCTCACTACCGAAAAGCCGCCGGATGCTAAGCCGCCCGTTCCCTGGGGTGTTGCCGAAGCGCTTGCGATGTATGTGGCTTTCTGGGTAGCGCAATTAGTGATGGGCGCCGGGGTGGGTATTTGGTATGGCATAGCCCATCATTCAGGCCCCGATGTTCCTTTAATGCCGCCCGGCTGGGCCTTAACGTCAAGTTCCGCACTGGGGCAGGTGGCGGTATTGATCTTAATATGGGCGATGATCCGAATATCCTACGGCTTGCCGTTTACGAACGGGATACGCTGGGAAGGGTCCAAGAGAGGAATCAAGACGGCGCTTCTGGCGGGACTTGCATTGCCTGTTATTAACAGTGTTTCAACTTTAATCTTTGCGCCTCCCGATCCGGCGGAAATTCCACTTATAAAGATGATTTCAACACCGCTGGACCTGGCCGTTTTCTCCGTATTCGCCATAGCCGTTGCGCCCCTGGTGGAAGAACTTCTCTTTCGCGGGTGGATGTATCCGGCCTTCGAGAAGAAAATGGGCCCGGTGGCGGCGGTGGTGGTAACGACCTTGCTCTTCGCGGCGCCGCATATATTTCAACTGGGCTCGTACGCTTTCGGAGTGGTTTTGATCGGATTCCTCGGAATAGCTACCGGCATACTCAGGGCGCGAACGGGCGGCGTGGCCGCGCCGTTTGTATGCCACCTGCTTTATAATGTCATACTCGTGTTGATGGAAGTTGCCGGCCGGGTGTCAGGTCATGGGCCGGGCGGGATGCCGTAAGTGCCTCCCTTGATCGCTTTTCTCACTTTTTGATAAACGAGGTTTTTTTTCAACCGGCTTAACCTGTCCGGGAAGAGCTTGCCCTTCAGATGGTCTATCTCATGTTGCAACGCCCGCGCCTTCAGCCCTGTCGCCTCGATTTGAATCGGTTTTTCATCAATGTCGTACCCGCGCACTACAGTGTGCAACGCGCGCGGCACTTCCGCCTTGAATCCCGGCAGCGACAGGCAGCCTTCTTCCATGATTTCATTGCCCTCGAGGTGCGCGATCTCGGGGTGGATTATTATAAGCAGGTCGCTTTCTTCTTCAGGCCCGGAAGTGTCGACCACAATCAAATCCAACGCTTTGCCGACCTGGTTGGCCGCAAGCCCTACGCCCGGAGCCGCATACATCGTCTCGACCATGTTCTCGGCAAGGCTCTTGATTTTCAAGTCGACTATTTTAATTTGTTCCGTCGGCTTCAGCAGTACCGGCTCGGGCCATGTGACTATTTTCAAAGTGCCCATCGTTTTTACCTTGTTTATGCCCTGAGCTTCTTGCAAAAACAAGGCAACCGAGCATGCTTCACCTGAGACAAGGGATTTAAATCCCTTGTCTGTCGCAACTTTAGATATACCGGTGTTAAGCAAATCATTCTTTTTGCAAGAAGCTCGCCCTGTTATTAATTTAACGCATCTTTTCGCCTGCGGTCAAGCATGAGCGGCAATAAAAACCATATTTTTCGATGATGCGTTTCCTTCGGAGGTTCATATTCTTTCACTCGCTTTGATAAACCCGCTTGTGAGTGATATATTCCATCAACCGTGGAAATAACGAACCGTAGCAGTTCTTTTCTAAGATCGTTGCCGATATCAAGAGAAGTAGTTATGGCTTTTATGTCCAACTTTACGGGAGTGGGCATCGGTTTTTACGCATTTGGTGTGTTTTTCAAGCCGTTGGCGGAGCATTTCGGGTGGAGCAGGGCGCTGGTGGGCTGGGGGCCGGGGGTAAGCCTTGTCGTCGCATCCGTCTTTGCGCCACTGGTCGGGCGCAATGTGGATAAGTTCGGCATGAGGCCTCTGTTGATGGCCGGAAGCGCTGCGGCGGGATTGTCTTTGGCGCTTTTAGGTATGATGACCAATTTGTGGCATTATCTGTTTCTGTTCGGTGTAATGTACAGCATCGCCAATCTCCACATGGGCGATATTGTGACCGGGTCCACAATAGCGCGCCGCTTTCTGGCCAAGCGCGGCGCGGCGCTCGGAATAGCCACGGTCGGGGTGAGTTTCGGCGGAGTCGTGATGCCGCCTTTCGCGCAGTGGATTATGGACAACTGGGATTGGCGTACGGCGTTTGTGGCGCTGGGCGCGGCGGCGGTGTTTCTGGTTTTCATACCCGCGATGTTGTTTTTACGTAATCTGCCACCGCTCCCGGAAGAAAATTCGCTCACCACAATACCGAACAGTTACGATTCCGAACGATCGTGGACGCGTTCGGAAGCGCTATCGTCGGCACGTTTTTGGAAATTGGTGTTCGTCTTCGGACTCGGGTACCTGCCCCTGGGCACCATGTTGGTGCAGCAGGTGCCTTTCCTTACCGACCCCGACTTCGGGCTGTCTCCGTCACGCGCCGCATTGGTGTTGAGTTTCACGGCGGCAATGGGCATGGTGGGTAAAGTGTTTTGGGGAGCCATGTTCGACCGGATGGAAGGAAGGTGGACGGTCGCATGCAGCCTGGCGATGCAAGCGATCTCGATCTGGTGGCTGTTGCAAACGAAAAGTTTCACCGGCGCCATCATGTTCGGCCTGTTTTTCGGATTGGGCATGGGCGGGCTGGTGCCCATGCACACCGCGTTGCGAGTGAGGCAGTTCGGGGTAAAACATATCGGCGCCATCATGGGCATATCCAGCCCGATAACCATGCTCGCACAGGCAGGCGGGCAACCGCTGGCCGGCTGGATATTCGACACCACCGGCACTTACCGCGCCGCCTTCTACCTCTTTATCGTCGTCCAGCTTACGGCCATTTTAATAGTAATCACATTACGCGATCCAAAACGCCCGGCGCGTAGAACGGAAAAACACCCTATCCCCTGATCGAAAGACGCCGTCCCAAGCCGCGTGGGAGCGTTTTATTCCGCACAATAGGTTCGGCAAACTGCATCGAATGGCCGAGTTTTCGACGGTCCGACGAAACCGAAACGACTTACTTTCTTTTGGAAAAAAGAAAGTAAGCAAAGAAAACCTACCTACCGCTCACTTCGTTCGCGGGAAAAGAAAAAGCATGTCCTGAGCGAACACGGACGTGTCTGTCCAGAGTCGAAGGATAGGCAAAAAGAAAGCGAGTTACCGCCCATACGGGTTTTAGCTTCGCTTCAACTCACTTCGTTCGCGGTTAGCCCGGGGTGCCACGGATACGCGAAGCTTATCCGTGCTATCGGTTGGGTTGCACGGGCCTGCCTGCACGGGCAAGCTCCGCGTGCCCGTGGCACCCGGCAGCCTGCCTCCAGCGACGCCGCCGGGGCCCGCACTGAGGCCGAAAGGCCGAAGTGCAGTGTAGGGTGCAGGGACGAAGTTCCTGCTTGCGCGAAAGCGCCAAAGAGTTTTCTTTTCCAAAAGGAAAGTAACCGCCGAGATCGACCTTGCCTACCCGGAATTATGAAGTGCGCCAACAAGCGCATGAAACCGCCCACTTGAAACCACACAATGGTGCAGGTTTTCGCCTGCCAAGGTTCCCCCTCGAAGACGCACTCCGGCCGCAGATCTCGGGCAAGGTGATTCGGCCC
>CAZDAF010000125.1:0-9655 GCA_964503115.1 uncultured bacterium | reverse complement strand
ACGGTAGCAGCGGCGCCACGGCGACGTTGAAGGTGACCTTTCCGGGTCAGATCCTCCTGAATATACCCGCCACTGAAATAAATATCGACGTGGTGTTTGAAACGATTGATTTTATAGACATTTCGAACTGTCTCCCGAACCCTGCTGAAGTCGGCCAACTGGTGCAATGCGACGTCGCGTCCTTTGGCGGTAATCCGCAATTAGACCCCATTAACGACACCTGCGGCGGGTGGTTGCCGGATCAGTGGACATACGAATTCACAGTTAATGAATTTCACGGCGATATGTGCGACGCGGCGGTCGAGCTTGGTGGGCAAACCTCGATCAAGGATTCCGAAACCGTGGTATTATTTACTGAAAACCGCGATCCATATTGGACAACTACGCCTTCCGATCTGGAGGTGATCGGCGAGGCTACATACGATGCGCCCAATGGTGTCGCGGCTGACGACAATATACCTAAAGCCGCCCCGGGCGATCCGGGCTATGTAACATGCAGTGCTGATAACAACACCTGCTCGTTCCCGATTACGATAACCGGCAGCGGCGCGGGTGAAGCGACTTGCAATATAAACTTTACGACGGGTTCCAACGCCGAGATCTGCGCCGTGGATATAATTGCCACGGACGGTCATGGAGCTTCCATCTCTCAAAACATTACTATTACCGTTGATGCCGACAACCATAGCCCGTACTGGACCACAGTACCATCGGATGTGACTCTCGACACCGGCATCGGCTATGACGCAGACAACGGCGCGGCGGCGGACGACGACCTTCCCAACGTCGGCCCGGGCGACCCCGGTTATATTTGCTGTAGCGCTACGAACAATACCTGTTCGTTTACACCTGCTGTAACCGGCTGTGGCGTCGGTGCGGTGACATGCCACTTGAGCTTCACAGACAATGGCCCTGAAGTTTGCACCGTTGATATTGTTGTCGAGGATAGTTGGCCTACTCCGCTCAGTGTGTCGGAAACCATCACGATCACGTTAAATCCATTAATTTCGATTGACTGCTCGAATCCTGGTCCGAACCCCGTGGTAGAGGGCAATGAGATGCAGTGCACTGTAACATCTATCGGCGGCACTGCACAGATTGACGACTCGAACGACGATTGCGAAGGCACGCTTTCCGGGACAGGCCCGTGGATGTATTCGTATACACCCGATGAGGCTGACGGGCCCGGCACCTGTGTCGCGGCGGTAGAATTGGTTGAGATGGGCACTATTAAAGACTCCAAAGTCGTTAATATCGAGGAAGACAACCAGGATCCGTACTGGACCACGGCGCCTTCAAATGTGACTTTGGATGGAAATTCCAGTTATAACTCTCCAAACGGTGAGGCGGCGGACGACGATCTGCCGAATTCCGGGCCGGGTGACCCCGGCTACTTAATATGCAGTTCGGCCAACAGTACCTGCTCGTTTTCTGTGACAGTAACCGGCAGCGGCGCCGGTGCTGCTACTTGCAACATGAGCTTTAATGTCGGGAACGAGGAGACATGTGCCGTCGATATAAGGGCCACGGACGGTTATGGGAATCAGATATCACAAAATATCACGATCATGGTCGAGCAGTTCATAGACATATCCAACTGCACGCCGAATCCTGTGGATGAGGGCACGGCGGTATCGTGTGATGTGGCGGCTGTGGGCGGCACGCCGGATGTGGACACTGCTAATGATGATTGCGGCGGCGCCATCAACGGGACAGGCCCGTGGACTTATGACTTTACACCCACTGAAGCCCAGGGCCCCGGAAACTGTACGGCGGCGGTCGAGTTGGTCGAAAACAACTCGTTCAATGATTCCGAGGTTGTGGTCGTCAACGAGGTTAACCAAACTCCCTATTGGACTACAGTGCCCGGCGATTTGGCACTTAACACCGGCTATAGTTATAACATGGACAACGGCGCAGCGGCGGACGGCGATCTTCCAAATGCCGTTTCCGGCGAGCCCGGTTTTATCGAATGCAGCGCGGATAATAACGGCTGTACATTCCCGGTGACGATAACCGGCAGCGGCGCAGGCGTGGCTACTTGCAATATGAGCTTTACCACCGTAGGCGAAGAGACGTGTACAGTGGATGTTGTGGCCACGGACGGCTATTCCGATTCCATATCCCAGGCCGTAACGATCACCGTTTATGAGAACCGCTCACCGTACTGGACCACCACCCCGGTCGATTTAATAGTCAGACCCGGGTTCATCTATGACGAAGTAGTTGGCGTGTCGGCGGACGACGATCTTCCCAACGCCGCGCCCGGAGATCGAGGCTTTATCGAATGCAGCGACGCTAACGACACCTGCTCGTTCCCGATTACGATAACCGGCAGCGGCGCCGGCGTCGCGACTTGCAACATGAGCTTTACGTCCGGCGACCCGGAGGAGATTTGCGGTGTCGATGTGGTCGTCACGGACGGATATGGCTTATTTATTTCAGAGACCGTTTCGATAACCGTGAGCAAAATATGGTATGTGGACATCGATGCCGGCGGCGCCGGAACGGGTCTGACATGGACGGATGCCTTCAACGTCGTTCAGGACGCCATGGACGCCGCCACTACCGAAGATGCAATATGGGTGGCGGAAGGGACATACACGAGGCCAATCGGCGGCACCGAGCCGGTCCTCACAATGAAAGACGGCGTCCTGGTGTACGGCGGCTTCGACGGGACGGAGACGGAATTATCCGAGCGCAACCCCACAACTCACGAAACAATACTTGACGGCGAAGACACCAGTTATCACGTCGTCGTCGGTGCTTCCGATGCAAGGTTGGATGGATTTACTGTGACGAGGGGGAATGCTATTTGGGCTGGCAGTCTCTATCCCGACAATGCGGGTGGGGGAATGCTAAATGATAACGCAAACAATCTTGAAATTGTTAATTGTATATTTAGTGGGAATTCAGCTTGGCGTGGCAGTGGAATGGAAAACTCTTATTCCGATTCTAATGTAATCAACTGTACGTTCACTGGCAACTCAACTCAATACGGCGGCGGGATGGTTAATTCCTTTTCTTACCCCACAATAACTAACTGCTATTTCCTGAACAATCCGGCGGGGGTCCGCGGCGGGGGAATGCACAATGTTAATGGCTCAAGTCCAACGATAATCAACTGCACCTTTAATGATAACTCAGCCTATGACGGCGGTGGGATGCACAACTACGATAGCTCCTCCCCATCCATAACCGATTGCACCTTCACGGGAAACTCGGCCACCAACTACGGTGGAGGAATGATCAATGATACCAATGCCTCACCCACAATAACCAATTGCTCCTTTGAGAACAACTCAGCCGGTTATGGCGGAGGAGTATTCAACCAAGAATCCTCACCTGATTTTTTAAATTGTGTTTTTAAAAGCAATAATACTATTACTGTTGGTACTACCGGTCAAGGCGGCGGGATGGAAAACTACATCAATTCATCTCCCGTAATAACCAACTGTGTTTTCACCGGCAATAATGCTGAAAACCGCGGCGGCGGCATGCTAAACGCCACAAATTCATCCCCTGTAATAACAAACTGCACATTCGCCGGCAATTCAGCTAAGTTCGGAGGAGCGATATCTAATATGTATGCTCCGACTTTACCTCTCGTAACCAATTGTATTATGTGGGGCAATATGGCATCTGACTCCGGGCCGGAAGTTTATAACTACGATGGCGGAGCAATTACAATAAATTACACCGATATCGCGGGCGGCTATGCCGGCACCGGCAATATCGATTTGGATCCGTACTTTGTGGCGACTGACGATTTGCACTTGCAGCTAGGGTCGCCTTGCATCGATACGGGCACGGCATCGGGCGCTCCGAGCGACGACATCGAAGGGAATCCCCGTCCCACCGGGCCGGGATACGACATGGGCGCATACGAGTACCAGTTGCCGCCGTATTGCATTGTCGTTATCCATTGCCCCACGAATGTGGACGAAACCGATCCCATAAGCTGTCCGGCATTTTATAACGACGTCGACTGCACGGGAACGCTGTCGCTCGGTGGCGGTGATACGTGCACGGGGGCTGGCGTGGCCGACTACGGCGACGGCACGGGCCTCTACACCGCCCCGCTGCAAGGCGAAACCGCCGGGCCGGGTTACTGCACGGCGGAAGTCGAGTTGGCAGCGGACGCCGTAAGCGATTCCGACAATATCGTTATCGACGAGGTAAACCAGAATCCCTATTGGACAACGGCGCCATCAAATATCACGATAGACGGAAATACCGCGTACAACTCCGCAAACGGCGACGCGGCTGACGACGATGAGCCCAACGGCAGCGCCGGCGATCCCGGTTATGTGTCCTGCGGCTATGCGAACAACACCTGCTTGTTTATAACCGCTCTGGACGTGACCGGCAGCGGCACGGGCGCGGCGACGTGCAACGTGAGCTTCACGGCAGGCAACGAAGAGGTCTGTACCGTCGACATCGTCGCCGAGGACGGCTATGGGGCGCAGGCTGTGCAAAACATCACAATCACGGTCGAGCAATCCATCGACATATCGAACTGCACGCCGAACCCGGCGGACGAGGGAGTCCTGGTGAGCTGCGACGTGACGGCTACGGGCGGCATTCCGGAACCGGACCCTGTGGCGGACGATTGCAACGGCAACGTCAACGGCGCCGGGCCGTGGACTTATGACTTTATAGCCTGGGAAACTCACGGCTCGGGAAGCTGCACGGCAGCCATACAGTTGGCGGAAAACAACGCTTTGAAAGACTTCGAGGTTGTAGACGTCAATGAGGTTAACCAGAGTCCTTATTGGACTATCATGCCTTCTCCCATCGCGGTAGGTATCGGCTTAAATTATGATTACCCGAACGGCCATGCCTCGGACAACGACGTTCCCAACGCCTCTCCCGGCGATCCCGGCTATGTGATGTGCAGTTCGGACGGAGACACGTGTTCGTTCCCCATTACCGTCACCGGTGAAGGTACCGGCGCATTGGACTGCAATATAAGCTTCACCGCCGGGTTGGCCACTGAAGAATGCGATCTTGACTTGAAGATCACCGATGGCTGGGGAGTCTATACTATAAGCTCCGTGCCCATTTCCATTTTTCTCGTCGGGCCCGGTTGGATCGGCACCAGCACGTTGGGTAACCTGGGCGGTATAAGTAATCCAGCCGATCCCCGCATCATAAACAACTACCCGGCCGACTGGGGGCAGGTGACACTTAACTTCAACTTCGGCCCGATAGCGACGTGCAATGCGGACGTAACATGCGACAGCGGCCCCGTGGCGGTCACGGGGACGCCGGACGAGACCGACTGCATCATCACCGCCGGTGCGGGGTATTGGCCCTCCGGCGAGCTGTGCACAGTGGAAAATGTTGTTATCACCCCGGCATGCTCGAACTGCGCCGGAGCTACCCAAAGCTGGGTCAATTCACTGAGAGAACAGGATTGCTCGACTTTCGGTGGTACGTGCGGCGGGTTTATCGACGACGGCACTTATGGCACCGGCTCGACAATCGAGATTCAAACCGTCAAGAAGGAAGACTTCAGTCCTCTGGTCGGCGCGGGGGGCGACTATCATGTGTACGCCCTGGTCGAGCAGAATTATGCCGATCCCGCACTGGTGCAGCGCGTCGAGGCGTTTGACGATAATGACGACGGGGTTATAACCGTAAATGCTCCGACAAGCGGCCCGGCGAAGATAACAGTGGGCTACAGGGGTAACGCCGGTAATTGTTCGATGAATCAGCCGTCGGTTGAGCGCGATTGCTTCCAGATAACCACCTACGCCGACATTGACGCTCGCAAGATCGTCGTACCGGTGGAATACACCACGACCGAGAGCAGAAATCTGCCGAAGTACTACATAAACGGCGATGTCGGTATCGGTACCTTCCGCAGTAAGGTGCTTGGCGATCCGGGATTGGGCTTCCCCGACCCGATGCGCATGGGGATCGTTGTTCCGGTATACAAGAATCAATCTCTGGGCGATCTGAACATGGACGCCATATTTCAGCCCGAAACCGAGGAAAGAACCATTACCGTTTGCTATGGCCCCACTGGCCATTATGACATTACCCTACCTATTGATCTACCGAAGAATATCATCTTACCCGACATCATCCGCGACGATTGGACGGCGGGTTGCAGTGGCGGTAGTCATAACAGCGGGCCGGATACTTCGTGGCGATATTACACCAATGAGCGGGATACCACTTTGACCGTGATGGTACTCGGCGGTTTGGCCAACAGCTCGCTTTGCAGTCTCGACCTGGGATTGAACATAGCCCAATTCCCGATTTTCATTAAAGCGTTCGGCAGCCGAAACGCTCCCATCCCCGCGACATACAATAACGGCGATAGCTACACCTTTCCCGGCGATGAAGGCTCGACGCCGCTCGAAATCGACTATCGCGATCCCGACATTGCTGCCAACGGGCGGGCTAACGGCGGCCATTCGAGCGGAACAGGCGTGAGCTTGCTGGCCACGGTTGACGAGCTGGTGGTTGACCGGGAGCGTATACGCAGGTCAGGCGCAACGCCGCCTTATCTTGATCCAAATCGTTGGGAGCAGGCCAACCGGGGCTGGGGCGGTCAGGACGTCAGGCTCGGCGGTGTGTTGCTATCACAGGGCGGTCGTGTACCGGCAGTTCAGCCTACCGATCCGGGCGGACTCGTAGCCTACCAGATTCACATGACCAGCCAGATTGACGACAGGCGATTTACCGTCTTCCAGAGAGGCCATGCCACTGGAAGAACGTCTTACCCGTTCACCGTGTACACCAACGACAATCCGTGGAGCGGCTCTTCTACCGACACCGGTGTTATCAGCGAGAGGAACACCGGGATTCCGCCTTCTGCCGTCGATCCGGGCGGGGAGCTTGATTTCAGCGAAGTTCAGGACGCCGTGGGCGTAAGCAGCAGGCGGCCGATGGTTTATCCGTGGCTCGTCGGCCTTAGTGCGGTGCCGTTCGTGACGCCCGGCAACTCAACGACCTCGAAGGTCGTTGGCGATATTGTCGACGGCTCGACAGTGGGCGTAACGGAATTTTTGGCACGGCCGGAAATTACCGATCCGGGTCATAACGGTTATTACTTGCCCGCGCAATATGCCTGGAGTTCATTCAACGTTCCCATCAACCGCAATGGGGAGATGTATCGCGGTACCGCCGTATCGCCCCAACACCGTATCCATAAGTATTACGGCAATGCAGCGCCGTACTACTTCGAGTTGAGCAACCCGACGTTGAATGTGGATGCGAGCCGCTATCCCGACTACTTCACGCTTTATGTGGTCGACGGTTATGGCACACTCGACCCGCGAAGCGACCCGAAAGACCCTGAAGGCGCTGAATACCACGGCTATCCGAAGGGTGGCACCGGTCGGCCTAAAAACCGCGTATGGCGCATTTACGGAAACCTGAAGGGCTCACTCGCGACATATACGGTTACCCTACCTATAATTACACCGGGACTCCGCACGATAGGCGGAACTCAGGGCTACGTGCCGGACCCGTTCCAGGGCGCTACCGCCCTTGACGGCAAGACACTCGAGTGGGAACTCACAAGCGCGATTATAGGTACCGATCCCGCCGAGGGCGGCGTGACGAGTGTGTTCGACTTCCAGAACCAGGACTTCAACTGGCACAACACCGGCGCCAAACACACCTCCAACGAAGCCCATCAGTTCATCTGGCAGGATTAATCAAAGCTTCCCGCCGGTCTGAAATTGAAAAATTAATCGCAAATCCTTTGGCTTCGAGCTTCGAAATACCTGATTTTCAGCTTCTAAAATTGAGAAATATCGCGGCGATTCAATCCGAATAAGGGAGTTAATCGAAGGAAGAAAATGGCTTTGAAATCTACTTGAAGATGTAATCCCAGAATAAAATCAATCCTTGGCGTTAGATCCTGATATATAATTTTGACCATGTGGCCGCTTTGTGGGTGTTTGAATTGTAAATGCTGGGAATAATGTAAGTAATGGAAATTTTGAGGTTTTCCCTGTCCACTTTATTGTAACGTTTGAATCCCGCGTAGCGCGGGATGGCCGGTGATGGCCATGATGACGAAGTCGTGAACTCCGGCTTTCCCCGTTATCCGCTGACAGGTCATTTATTACACCCTGTAAATAGCGTACGAAACTCCGTTCATGGCTATTTTAACTTTTTTTCCTTTCTTAACAATTTCAACGCCCCGGCCCATTTCCGTTTTAAAGGATGAAATCCCTTGTGCATCAATATCGGTAGTTACAGGTTGATTTGAAGGATTCAGGGCAATCAGGAATTTTTCTTTGCCATGGCGTCGCAAATAAATAAGTGGGTATTTTTCAGGCTCGGCAAACAGGAGTGCCAATTTGCCTTTTGACGCTAATGCCGGTGAGTTTTTCCTCAGATGAATCAGTTGTCGAACGTGATTCGAAAGCGAATTCGAACGCAATTGTGCGGCCTTAACATTCGGCCGGTTTTTTCGCGGATCGATCGGCAAATATAGTTTAGCGGCCGGGGCTTTGGAGAATCCGGCGTTTTTGCCTGCATCCCACTGCATCGGCGTTCGTGAGCCGGTGCGTCCATAACCGCCTTCTTTCGACGGGAGGCCGTTGATGTATCTCATGCCTATTTCGTCGCCGTAATAAATGAAAGGCACTCCGGGCCACGTTAACAGAAAAGCGAAAATAATTTCGAGGTCGCGGTTGGTTCTAGCCTGATTGGGCCGCCCCATGTCATGGTTGCTGCTTGGGATCGATATATATCCACGTCCGGTTTTTTTTAAGTGTTGTAAGTATTCATCAAGAAAGGTCTTGATATTTCCTCCGCCGCGCGAGTCGAAAAAACAATGCCGGTCATTTTTTTTAAAAAACAGCGAAGGATATGCGGGCGATGCGAAATGCAGCATAAAATCAATATGAAAGCCGGCGGAAATTGCTTCCGTGGGATTGCTCCACTCGGAGATAAGAGCCGCTTCGGGATATTTTTTATCCAGCCATTTTCGTATTCCCCGCCAAAGTTTGATATTGTGTTTATTCCCTGGATCGTTTTTTACCAGTGATGCCGCCATATCGACTCTGAAACCGTCCGCACCTTTATCGAGCCAGAAATCCATGATCTTTTTCAATTCCGTCCGGTTGGCCTTCGGGCCGGGAGCGTCAAACGGTTGCTGCCATGGAAGAAATGCATTTGGTTCCGCAAATCCGTAATTGAGGGCCGGTTGACTATAGAAAAAATTGATGGCGAAAGCGCCATTGCGTTCCCCGTATCCATTGATAAAACGTAACGGTGGACTCCCGAAATCCCAGGCGAATTTAGTCCAGATATATCTGTCTGAATATTTATTATGTTTATGCTTGCAGGATTCCCTGAACCATGGGTGATCTAACGATGTGTGGCCGGGTACGAGATCGAGACAGATTTTGATTCCGCGTTTGTGAGCTTTTTTGAACAGACGTACGAGATCGGCGTTCGTGCCATATCGCGGCGCCACTTTATAATAGTCCGCGACATCATAACCGGCATCCTGAAATGGGGAAACGAAACATGGATTCATCCAGACCGCGTTCGGCGTAAACCCGCAATGGGACGACCGCATGGAGCGGTACCGGCAGGTCACCCAGGCCCGGTCACGGGAATTCGGGGCCCATTTTGATGATGAAATACTGTCGGACTGATTGTCCCCGCACGCGGCAAA
>CAZDAF010000124.1:0-9717 GCA_964503115.1 uncultured bacterium | reverse complement strand
TTTCTATTTATGTTCAACTACTACACCGTCCAGAGCGCTCAGTTCGGGCGTTTCATGAGCGAAATGCCATACGATTTTACGCCGAACTGGATAATTGAGGTTTTGTTCGACTTTTTAGGCACGGTGATACTCATTACACTTCCATTCGTCACGATGCGTCTTTTGGCCGAGGAGCGTCACACGGGCACCGACGAGTTGCTTCTTACAACACCGGTAAGCATCACCGATATAGTTCTGGGTAAGTATCTCGCGGCGCTTACGCTGTTGGCGGTGATGTTGGCTTTAAGTATTTACATGCCGATACTTCTTGACCGTTACTCGGAGATAGCTTGGAAACCCGTCCTTATTGGTTATCTGGGCTTATTCCTGATGGGCGCCGCATTCATCAGCCTGGGGCTTTTCATCAGCTCGCTCACCGAAAGCCAGGTGATAGCGGGGTTGGCGACGTTCGGGCTGCTGCTTGGAGTATGGTTGATCAGCGGCATGGGCGACATCGCGGGACGCATACTCGACTACCTTACGCCCAGCATAAGCGCCGCCGTCGAGGAGGGTTTGAAATTCATGTCGCTAAACGATCATTTGTCGCCGTTCCTCAAAGGAGTTTTGGACACTCGCGATCTGCTGTTTTACCTGACTACGGCCTTCTTTGGAATTTTCCTCGCCCACCGCTCCGTGGAAAGCACCCGGTGGCGGTAGGAGGTGATGAATATGAAATCAACAAGATCACGCAAGACCATTCACGGGCTAAATCTTCTTATCATGGTTGTCTCTATGATATTGGTGCTCGGGACAATCAACTGGCTGGGGAACAAACACTACAAGCGATGGGATCTCGCTGATCCCGCGAATGAGGCTCTAAGCGATCAGACCATAAACGTGCTTAAAAACCTGAACAAGGACGTTACGCTGACTTACTTTTATACATTCAGCCCTTACGAGGAGAGCGAGCAGAGTCAGGAGGAATGGAAGGAGCTGCTGGAAAGGTATGGCTCGATTTCGAAACATTTCAAGTATGAAATGATAGATTATGCCAAAAACCCGCGACGAATCGATCATTTTTTCGAAGATACCAAGAAAATAACACTTGAAAAAAACGGCTCGGTGATTAAATGCGGCGAATATGTCGAGAAAATCAGCGAGACGTCCGAGTCGGCTTTAACATCGGCGATCATCAAGGTAACCCGTGGACAGATGCGAACGATATGCTTCACTGAAGGTCACGGTGAGCACGACCCTGACGAATCCGGCGCGGGGGGATATTACCGCGTCCGGGAAGCGCTGGAGAGAGAGAACTTTAACGTTAAGCAGATCAATCTTGTACGCGAGGGAGTTCCGGAAGCCTGCAACATTATAGTGGCTGCCGGTCCGATGCTGCCTTTCAGGCCTGAAGAAGCGGCTTTATTGGAGAAATGGCTCGATGATGCGGGCAAGATGCTGGTGATGCTCGACTCCACGGGTCGGACGGGTTTCGAATCATTGCTTGAAAGCTACATGATCCTGCCCGAGGACGATGTGCTGAAAACCGAAGAGAGTGCCGCCGTCGGTGTAGACCCGTTTCTGATAATGGCCGATGTTTATAATCCCTCCCATGCCATAACGATGCCGCTCAGCCAGGTAGGCGTGATAGTGGGAGATCAAGTTCGGGCCATCCCTTCGTATTTCTACGAAGCCCGAAGCCTCAAAATAAAGGAAGATCCGCTCGATAAAACGAAGGCCGAGGAGCTTGTAACCACCACTGATAACGTGAGGGTGCTCTCGAGTAAGGATTCTCCTCTGACTTCCCGGTATCAATCTTTCCGTTCCCAGGCGGGAGCCGGAGAAGCCGCAGTAGGCGCCAGGGCGCCGATTGGAGAGGTCGGGCCGCAGGTGGTTGCGGCATACGGCTTGAGGGTCGTAGAATACGAGGCGCTCAAATCCACCGCAGAGGGCGTGCTCGATCGGATACCCAAAAGAAGCGCGCGATTGGTGGTATTCGGGGACAGCGATTTCGCAGCGGACGGATTTGTCGAGCAGGTGCCGAACGGCGATATTTTCCTCAATACCATCGCATGGCTTGCCGAAGAAGAAGGGTCCATCGGTATACGACCTAAAAAGAAGAAATTTTTACCTATTCACTTCGCCGGAAGCCGCAACTGGTTTATTCTCGCCGGAATATTGATTCTTGTTCCGTTGGTGGTGTTGGTCAACGGCATACTTGTGTGGCGTGAGAAGAAGCGCTTGTGAGTGGAAATATATGTTAATGCTGCGAGGAGATTTGTAGATGAAATTCCGTGGTACGCTTATGCTGGTGGCTCTGGCGATAGGGCTGATGCTGTTCGTTTACTTTTATGAAATACGCGGGGGGAAAAAGCGCGAGGAGGCCGAAGAAAAGGCAAAAAAGGTCGTTATTGTCGAGGATAAGCAGATAAGCTCAATAGAAATAATACGGCCGGGGCAGGAACCGCTGCGAGTGAAGAAAAACGAATCGGGTAGCTGGATGCTGACCGAACCGCTGGTGGCCCGTGCGGACGATGGGGCGGTCGGGAGCATGACGTGGCAATTGGCGGATATGAACTTCAGTCAGGTGGCGGCCGATAAATCCGCCGAACTCGAAGAATTCGGTTTGATTACGCCGGAGATCGAGGTGACGTTCGAGACCGAGGGCGCTCCCAAAACTGTGCTCTTCGGCGCCGACACGCCCATCGGGTTCGATACTTATCTTCAGATAAAGGGGGAAAAGCGCGTGCTGGTGGTAAGCCGGTCGGCAAAGCAGGCTTTCGACAAGCAGGCCGTCGACCTCAGAGACAAGCGCGTGGTGGTTTTCGACCAGGCGGACCTTGTGGGAATGGAAATCACGTCGCCGGAACATAAAATTGTGTTTGAGCATCGTGATAAGGATTGGTGGGTGACTTCGCCCGGGGAAATGGACGCAAACGACGAGACCGTCCAGGGCATTCTGGATCAATTTTCCACTCTCGAAGCGGAGGATTTTTTGCCGGAAGTGGTGGCGCGAACGAAGAATCTGGGAGAGCCGGCCTTGACGATTACACTTATCATCGGCGAGAAAGAACGCGCCCGCAAGAAGGTAAGCTTCTGGAGCAATGTCGATGAGAAATATACGCTGGCATACCCGGAAGGAGAAGCGTGGTATTACAAGGTGACTCCATACATAATTACGGACGCATCTAAATCTGCAATTACCTTCAGGGAGTTACGCGTGGTCAAATTCGATCGATTCGACCTGACCGAAATGGTCATACGAAGCGGTGTGAAAGCCGAGCCGATTGTGCTGAAAAAAGACGAAAAGGGCGACTGGCAGATAACCGAACCGACTTCGGCAAAGGGCAAGGCGGCGCCGGGCAAGGTGTATGATTTTATAGACTCTATCGAGGATTTGAAGGCGAAAGAATTTATAGACGATCCTCCGCAGGATTCCGAAACCGGGCTGGATTGCAAACCGGCAATCATTTTGTATGGAAATGGAGAAAAAGAAGGCGAGAAAAAGGAGTTGGGAAGATTGATTTTGGGCAAGAAATTCAATGACGCCACCAGGTACGCTCGAAGCGGCGGCAAACAGGTATTTCTGGTGTATAACGCTTTTCCGTTGCCGAAAGGCCCGGAAGCTTTTATGGAAACACAAGCAACGCCCGTTCCTGAAGCTTTGTCGCCCGAGCCGGAATAATACCGATTCCCGACCCTGAATACGGGGAATAAGCAATGGTTGGAGCGAAATCGACGGATTGTATAGCGGCTATAGATCAGGGCACTACCGGTAGCACCGCGATGATAATAGACCGCGCCGGCCGTGTGCTCGGAAGGGCTTATTCCGAATTTCGCCAGTATTACCCGAAGCCCGGTTGGGTCGAGCACGACCCCGATGAGATATGGCGGGTAACCGTCGATGTTCTGAAACACGCCGTAGCGAAAGCGGGTATAGATGCGGAAGCCGTCGGCGCCATCGGCATAACCAACCAGCGTGAGACGACGGTGGTTTGGGACGCCGAAACCGGCCGTCCGGTGCACCGCGCGATAGTATGGCAATGCCGCAGGACGGCGCCCTTGTGCAACGAATTAAAGGAAGACGGGCACGAGGAAACCGTTCGGGGCAAGACCGGACTTGTCATAGATGCGTATTTTTCCGGCACGAAAGTGCGATGGATTCTCGATAATGTCGCCGGTGCCCGTGATCGCGCCGAGCAAGGGGAATTGCGATTCGGAACAATAGATACGTGGTTGATATGGAAACTTACCGGAGGCCGTGAACATCTAACCGATTATACCAATGCGTCGCGCACCATGCTTTACAATATCGAGCAGCGGTGCTGGGATGCCGATATGCTTGAAATCCTGCGCGTGCCGGAAAGCATGTTGCCGGAAGTGAGGCCGTCGAGTGGAGATTTCGGAAAGGCCGAAAAGTCGATACTTGGCCGGGAGATACCCATCACCGGAGTGGCGGGGGATCAGCAGGCGGCGCTCTTCGGGCAGTTGTGTACCGAGCCGGGATTGTGCAAGAATACCTATGGCACCGGCTGCTTCGCCCTGTCGCCCACGCCGCAAAGGGTGCGCTCGAAGCACGGGCTTATCACCACACTGGCGTGCGACTCGAGCGGTGGGCCGACTTATGCCATCGAGGGCAGCGTTTTTATCGCCGGCGCGGCAATACAATGGTTGAGAGACGAATTAAAGCTTCTGGATTCGAGTGCCGACAGCGAGTATTTCGCATCGAAAGTCAGCGACACGGCGGGAGTGTATCTCGTCCCGGCGTTCGTCGGCCTGGGCGCTCCATATTGGGACATGGAAGCAAGGGGCATACTGACCGGTATCACACGCGGCACGAACAGGTATCACATAATCCGCGCCGCGCTGGAGAGTATCGCATATCAGTCGGCGGACCTTATAAAATCCATCGATCTCGACCTTGGCGAGCCGGCGCGGGAGATCAGGGTGGACGGCGGGGCCAGTATGAACGACCTTCTTATGCAGTTCCAGGCGGATATGCTGGGCATACCGGTCAACCGCCCGGTTATGGTGGAAACTACCGCGTTGGGCGCGGCGTTCCTGGCGGGTCTGCACGTCGGGCTGTGGGACAATTCATCGCAACTCGCAAACGTCAGGAAAGTGGACAGAGTCTTCGAGCCGTCGATGCCTGAAGAAAAACGAGTCGAGCTGCTCGATGGGTGGAAACGAGCCGTGGAGAGAGCACGCTCTAAAACGTAACGTTGTTTGCCGGAAAACCGGATTTTGCGTAGTAAATCATGTAAGAAAAAGGAGGTTGAGAAATGATTGAAAAAGGCCTCAAGCAATGCGTTATTTTCTTGTTCGCTGCGGTATTTTTGATGGTATCCTGTGAGGCTCCCAAGCCGGATGGCGAGGTCGCCACTGCGGAGAAAAAGACTCCGAAAAAAACCGCCACTCCGAAAAAGAAAGAAAAAAAGGAAGGCATGGTTCTCGCCACCATGAGTAACGGGGAGGTCATCACGTGGGAGGAACTCGACAATACATACCACGTTGAGCGAATGAGAAGAAGGCTCAATGAAGAGCAGGTAAATCGGCTTTTAGATAACTTGATAAAAGAGCGACTGATCTATCTGGACGGCCTGGAAAAAGGATACGACAAAGACCCGGAGTACGTCAGACAGATAGAACGACATAAAAGAAAGCTTATCAACAGTATTTCCATGCGCAAATTATCTACTCAGGCGGTTGATGTCTCCGAGGAGGATATGCACAAATACTATGATGCACATCCTGATTCATTTCATATATTAAAAGTTAAGTACATCATGTTTTCGCCGCGAAAGTTCGGTAACGATCGCGAAAAAGCCAAAAAAGAGGCGAAAAAAGCGAGTGTCGCCATCAAAAAAGGGATGAGTCTCGACGATGCCGCGCAAAAGTTCCTCGAACGCTCGAAACCGTTCACCATAAACCTGCGACAAGGTCAGCGTAGCTTTTTCGGAAAGAGTTTCGACGACGCCGTTTGGAAGTTGAAGGCCGGCGAAACCGGCGATTTGATTGAAACATCGCAGGGCATCTTGATTGCGCAGGTCACCGAAGATACCACTCAGACCTTCGATGAGGCTAAAAACTACCTCAGAAGTATCATGAGAAGAGAGAAGTCGACAACCAAGATTACGGAATACCACGATTCGTTGAAAAAGAAATATGGCGTTCAGATAAACGAAGAGGCCTTGAAAACGAAGCTGGGGGAGTTGCTGGACGCTTCTCAACCCACCACCAGGTCTCGTCCGTCTGCGATTATGCCACCCTCATTGCCTCGTTCCCCGTCGCCTCCTCCCGAGAGGAAAAAGCCGAAGTGATAAATAAAGTATAGAGGCAAGGGGCTTAAGCCCCTTGTCTCTCTCTTGCTGTAATGAGGGGAAAGTGGGTGGAAAAATGTTTCGAAGAGTCTTGATATTTCCCTTGTTCATCATATCCGTATTTTTTCTTCCGGCAAGCCATGCCGGCCACAACGACTCGCGCCCGTTCGGAGATTATCCTTCTCTCGACGAAGTATACGCGGAAGTTGAATCCCTTGCGGCCGCGCGGCCCGACCTGGTTTCGACGACTCGATATGGAAGCAGCGTCGAGGGCAGGCCGTTGGTGGCGTTTCGCATTGCCCGCCGGGACGGTACTTGCAGGCCCGAGGCGCTTTTCGGGGCGAGTATTCACGGAAATGAATATATCGCCAATCGCGTCGCCATGGGAATAGCGCATCGCCTGCTGGAGGGCGACGGTAAAGACGAATGGGTAACTTCGCTGCTTGACCGTACCGATTTCTGGTTTCTGCCGTGCATAAACCCCGACGGGTACGCTAAAACATGGGAGATGAAAGGCTCCGAGCCATGGCCCAGGCAGCGTAAAAACGCTCATGGCGTGGACCTCAACCGAAATTTCCCTTTGCCCGCCAAAAGAAGAATTAAAATAAAATGGGCCGGAAACTCCGATCCGGAACATAAAAACTATCACGGCCCGGCTCCATACAGCGAGCCGGAAACAAAAGCCGTCGGCGACTTTGCCGAAAACCGCAAATTCTTTGCGGCGCTCGATTTCCATTCATGGGGCGGTCAATTCATCCCGGCACGCTGCCCGAATCACCGCTGTGTGACGCTGTACAAAAAAATGGCTAAAGCCTTTAAGTCTCGGCAAAAACACGTGCGCTACTACCGCCTGCAGTTCAGGCTTTTCGACACGTACACCGGCGAAATGGAGGACATGCTTTACTACCGGCACGGCGCCCTGGGAGTTTGCATCGAAATCGGAAAAACACACTACAACAAACCGGCTTACGAGCGAACCGGTAATCGCTTCTGGCTTTTTAATCCGGTCGATTCGCGGTTTTGGGTTCAAAACGATGTTGACGCTTCACTCGCCGCCATCGAAAAGGCGCTGGAACTTACCGGCGGGAAACCGTTGCCGTTGGAGATGCGCCGGTAAAAAAACCGGTTAGTGGTTTGCGTTTCCTCGATATGTGATTTATCGTTCCCTGTGGGATTATGTGGATTCAGAGGATAATTTACTTTTCTCGGGAAGCATTTCGTAATCTTCGGACAAACCCGCTGGTAGGCGGTGTATCTACGGGGATCATCGCCCTATCAATACTCATTTTCGGTCTTTTTCTGGTGATTTTCATCAATTTTACCGGAATGTTTCAGCGATGGGGACGCCGCGTGGCGGTGGACGTGTACCTGCTGCAAGGCGTAGAAACACAGCGCGTTGAAAAACTCACCGCTGTTTTCGAAGCGATGCCCGAGGTGAGTAAAGTGCGATTCATCCCATCGCAAGAGGCGTACGATGACTTTCGGGAAATGCTCGGCCCGCAGGCCCAACTGTTGGACGAACTCGGTGAAAATCCATTGCCGGCCAGCTTCCGGTTGACACCTTCAAAAGAGGCACGCAACCCGCAAATCCTGGCTGCTTTGGCGAAAAAAATCGGCGGTATGACCGGCGTCGAGGAAGTACGCTACGGCGCCGAATGGGTTAGGCGCTTCCAGGCGCTCATTCAGGTCATGAGGATGCTCGGGCTGGTCATCGGAGCAATACTGTTGCTTGCAAGCGTGTTGATCATATCGAACACCATCAGACTGACGGTGTATTCGCGCAAAGAAGAAATCGAGATAATGAGGCTTGTGGGCGCGACCGAGACCTTCATCCGCGTGCCGTTTTTCCTCGAAGGGCTGTTTCAGGGGTTTGTTGCGGGTATTGTCGCAGTGGGCCTCTTGTGGGTTGTTTACGAAGCGGTTTTGGCGAACATACATCTACCATTCGGGACATTCGGACTCGGCCAATTCGTCTTTTTGCCTCCCTGGGGCATGGGGGCACTGGTCGCCGGCGGCACACTTCTGGGCATGGTGGGCAGCTCCGTGGCCCTCAGCAGATTCATGGATTGACACAACACAAGAGATGACAACTGAATTGAGGATGCTACAGGCCGCGCCTGCCGGACATACTGGTTCCTCATCCGTAATTGTCGGGGCGAACCCACGTGTCCTACAGGCCTGTCTGGGTTCGCCCATTGACTTCCTTTCGGGCAGACACACGGGTCCGCCCCTACGTTGCATATCGGCGGGTGGGCCACCCTTGAGGTTTCACGGTCGTTTTTTCTATAATAATGAACATTGAAAAAAAATCGAAAAAAGTTTGCGGGATAATTGTACATATAATATTGATATTGATTGAATTATGATATGGTTTTGGGAATGGGAATCCTTTAATATCGGGCACTTGGCGATTTTATATGGAATGACAGACAAATATAATACATACTCCTATGCTCTTGACACGCGTGATACAATAGGTATTAAAGGGGGAAATCAGTTTTCAGTGCGAAGTCATCACGCGCGACAGGAGTGTCGCACCTACCGGCGCCAAATGGGTCGTGGTAGGCCCGGCACTCTTGCCGGGCCACCCGCCACCCCGGTATGTATTTATTATGCAATACACACCGTAAAAGACGGGTGATTTTTTAAAATCGCCGCTTCGCCTTTGTTTATGAGGCTCTCAGAGAAAAACTTTGCAAAATGTTCGAAGTATAGAGGGGCAGGTGCGCTGCACCTGCACCTTCACTGCGCTCGCGGTGAGTTTAGTGCTCACTCTGATAGGCATCACTGCTCGCGCCGAGCCGTGCGGGCAGGCCCGTGTCCCAGCGATGCACGGATAAGCTTCGCGTATCCGTGGCACCCCGACTTCGCCGCCGGCCTCGACTTTGATTGGCTTTGGGCGAGTTATCCGTCATATATGTATTGTTTGTGCATTACACATCGTAAAAGACGAGTGATTTTTTAAAATCGGCGATGAACCTTTATTTATGCGGCTCTCAGAGAAAAACTTTGCAAAATGTTCGAAGTATATAGGGACACCGGCGTCGCCGCCGGTGGCGAGCTGCTGCTTCGGCTGTTCGCCTCAGCAGCGGGCCGCCCGTTGGGTGGCCCAGCTTTAAGAGAAACGAAAGCTGGGCGGCGTCAGCCGCAGGAGAAAAACATTATAACAAATGGTGCTTAACTCAAACGTTCGGGGATATTCTCCTGTACCTTCGGTACCCATACGGGCAGGCTCCGGCGTCGCCGCCGGTGGCAGGCTGCGTCTTCGGCTAAAGCCTCCGACGCGGGCCGCCCTTCGACAAGCTCAGGATAAACTTCGGGCCGCTCCGCTTCGCCGGCGGCCTCGATTTTCGAGAGGCCCGCGAACGAAGTGAGCGGTAACAAGGTTTTCTTTGCTTACTTTCTTTTTTCCAAAAGAAAG
>CAZDAF010000123.1:0-9828 GCA_964503115.1 uncultured bacterium | reverse complement strand
CTGAGGATGATGAAGGAAACGGTGAGTTTGGAAAATGAACTTCCCGTTCATGGAGTCCTGTGCTTAGACCAATCATTTCTATTAGAACGAGATAGGATAGAAACTATCGCTCAAGATGTTCTAAAGACAGGAATTAACGGGATTTGGCTTTGGATTAGCAAACTCAATGAAGACGAATTAACCGGAGCAGGAGAGATTAAGGCCGACTCCACTAATTCCTTTAACAAGCTATCGGCCTTGCGTGACCTTGTAGAGACATTGAGCAGCAAAATTGAAGTTTATAATATGCATGGTGGCTTTTTCAGCCTGGCACTTTCTAAATTCGGCATGAAAGGAATCAACCATGGTGTTGGGTATGGTGAACAGAAAGATGTTGTGCCCGTTATCGGTCAGGCCATTCCCATCGTGCGTTACTACTTACCAAGTATACACCGACGATTGGGAGTTCCAGACATTGAACGATGCTTCCGTGATTTAGAAATCCGAGAGCCCAACGATTTCTATGAGCAGATCTGTGATTGTGCCATCTGTAGGGGGGTTATAAATAGTAGCGTAAACCAATTCCGTCTGTTTGGCGAAATGCAACCTCCGAAACCGGGGAAGAAAAGAAGTACACAGACCCCAGACGCAGCTAGACGTTGTCGATTTCATTTCCTACTGACACGTATCCGCGAGCGCGATTGGCTGAAGAAAGCAACACTCAAAGAGATAAGAGATTCTCTCATGGTTGCGAATGAGAAATGGGGTAGTCAACCTACTGTGCAACGTTATACTCCACACCTCAGAGCATGGGGGGCGGCGTTGGCAGATCCTGAAGATTAGGGGATTTTTGAGGTCGGGGGAAATAAAGAGGTGCGGTACTTCTGTTTCGGACCTATGGGTGTCACCTTGGCCTTCACGTGGGCAGATTCCTCAAGATTTTTCGTCGCTTGAAACCGCCGATGAACGGGGATGAACGCAGACAGTCGATGCGTGGGGAGCGGGCTGATCAGAATCCGTGTTTCTTTCCGTTTGTCGGGGGACTTCGACATCTATTCCTTCCCGGCGGACTGTTTCTCGGATGCCAGACGTTGATAAAGGGGGCCAAGGATGGGGTCTTGTTCCACCTGCCGCATCTGTAACCGGCGAGCTTCGGCTTCCGGGATCCCTTCAAATTCCTTGCGGATCTGCTTCTGGATGTCCCATTTCATCTTCACGCAATCGAATTGCTTATTCTTCTGCATATGCTCGAAATCGTTTCATTCTAAGCCTATAACCTCCCTTTGGCATTTTGCCACCGGTCCACTTCATTTTATCATACTACTATATAATTGGCAATACCGGGAAAATTAGATGTGTCAGCCGCCTGCTATTGATTCTTGACGAAACCTAAGGGACCTAAAGCACTTTAATACAAACTTTTCCTTGTCACTCCCTCGACAAATTCTGAACATAGCGAAGGGGTTCTATTCACCCGCAAAGACTGAGATTCTTCGCTCCGCTCAGAATGACAAAGTCATAAGACCTTAGTTTTGTTAGAGTGCCTAAACTGTTTTCTTGAAGATTGCGCCCGCGGCCGCGGCGACACCCAGGCCGATAAGGGCCGCAAGAATGATCCAGTTTGCGCCTTTCTTCTTTGTTTCGGGTGTTTCTTCAGTTTTTGCCGTTACGGGTGTTGACTCGGCTTGGGGCGTTTCCGGTTTTTCCTCGATTGCCTCGACCTCCGTTTTTCCTGTCGGGCCCGGAGGGGTTGTTATATCGTCTTTTGCCACAAGTACTTCTTTGGTTGCGATCTGGTACGGTTTCGTTTCGATCTTGAACGGTCCGCCGACGTCAACCGTTGCCGTCAGAGGTCCCTTTACGTTTTTGGGCTCTCGCCACGAGAGCGAACAGGTGCCGCCTCACCCATATTGGAAGCTGTAGGTCCGGTCGTACGTAGTATCCTTGTTTTTAATGTGCAGTTTGGGCGCTCGCGGCCGGGCGCCGTTGCGGGTCAATTCGATCCGTTCACCGTCCCGGCCCGCCATATTATACCGGAAGTTGTAGGTTCCCTGCCTGGGCGAGGCGTTGAGCGTGGAGACAACCGGTTCGCCGATGGACAGGTCCACCGCTTCATCTACGACGACGTCAACCAGCGTGCCGTTGCCGGGTGGATACGTGCCTTTGAGCTGCCAGGTGGTGCCTTGTTCATCTTTTCGTTCGAGCATCCAGTCGTTAATGCGATATTCACCCGCCGGAAGCGATGCGAGTCCTTTTTCGGGCTTGAGGATGAACAGGCCATTCTCGCCGCCGGCGGAGAACTGGGTAATCGCCTCGGGTACCCGAACCTCTCCGGTCTGTACGTTGTCGGCTTTCGTGAGTTTGATAAACGCTCCGTCGCGGGCAATCTCGGGCTGGTAGAAAATACCGTCGATGTCGATATAATTGCCCACAAAACGGATGCTTTCGACGCCTTTTTTGTCAATTCGAATCCGGTCGCACTCGGTGGCGTTCAGGGCTTTATCGTTGAATGTCCCGTTCGCATTATAGTCGAAGAGCAGGCAATGTTTCTTGACGCCGTTGATTGTGATGTCCCCTTCGTACCATCCGCCGGAGGAGGCGTACAATCTTGTCGTGCGATTTTCATAACCATAGAATCTGAAATTCAGATGATACGTCACGGGGCCGTCTTCGATTTCGAAGATCACTTTGACGGGGCCGAAATAGGCGTTGTATTGGTCCGTTCGGTTGGCCTTCACGACGGTTTCATCGTCGAGATGGCCGTTTCGGTTCGCGTCGATATAGAGCAGGTCGTACGGGCCGTGTTTGTGCGAGCGGTCGCAGGCGATCCAAAGATAGCCGGCCTCGACCATGGGAGTTGCCCACTTGGCGAAATACGGCTTATCCGCCTTGAATTGGGGCAGGTTCATGCCGGAAGGCTTTTCGACGTTAAGATCGAGTGTTTTTAGATATCCGGCGCCGCCGATGAGACTCACCTCGCTCGCGGAGTGATATCGGAGCCAATGTTCCCGCTGGGCGGGGGAGGATATTGCGAAGGCCAATAGATGGATACCTATGACGAGGAGGATAGTCTTCTGGTTTGTCATTCTTCGAGCCTCCGTTTTGGGCCGCTCTATGAGTTTAGACACAATTCGCCTTCTTTTATTAAGTTAAGACGCGAATTGAAAGGAAGTGTAACAGGTTTTTTTGTCTTTTTTCACATTTTTTCTTAAATTTTCGTTTTGAGATTCAAACAGGCACAGAACCGTTCGCGATAGAAAGGGTGGATGAACCCCAGGATAAAGTAAGGTATATTAAGGATTTTGAGAAAAATATCCTCTCTTTCATATCGGGCTCCTTTCTCGCGAAAACCGGAGCCGATACGGCACCCTTGGAATTTTATATTTCTAACACGTTACTTATTGGGTTCATAGTGCCTCTACTATTAGAGACGTTTTGGTATCTGTTCCGTTACAGAAAACAAAAACAAAAAATTGACAACCCAAAACGAATTCATTAAATAAAGGGTGAGTGTGACGTTTCATTTTATGGAAGGTATTATTTTTGTGAGAGGTGTCAGGCTATGAGAACTATATGTATTTGCACGTTATTGACGGTTATGGTCGCCGGGGGCTGCGCGTCGCAAAAAGGCGAAAGCTACTCCAAGGTGGGATTCAATTTTGGCTCACTCGATCAGGTCGCCGTTCTTGAAGTGTCCGGGGCTGTACGCGGGGACGCCGCCAAGAATCAGATCGGGGACTTTTTTGCCATGGAATTGATCAAAAGAGGCTATACGCCCGTCGAACGAGCGAGGGTTCAGTCCCTGCTCAAGGAGCAGGAATTTCAGGCTTCGGACATCACGAGCGATGCCGGTGCCGCCAAGGCCGGGGAGATCCTGAATGTCTCGGCCGTGTTGCTCGTCAATATCCCCACCTATAAAGAAGAAATGAACATGACGGCCAAGATCATCAATGTCGAAGACGGCAGCATCTTGTGGGTCGGCAGCGCTTCGGGTAGTACAGGCAAGACACTCTCGACCGTGGCCGGCGCTGTTGCTGGTGCCGCCGTCGGTGCCGTTGTCGCCGGGGGGGATACGAGGGACCGGGTGGCCGGCGGTGTAATCGGCGGCGTTATCGGTGGCGTTGCCGGGAATGCTTTATCACCTCAGCAGGCCGAACAGGTCCAGAAATTGATTAAGAAACTCTGCAAAGAAATGCCCGACAGGTATGCCGGACTACGGCGAAACTGACCGTTTCCTCGTAGGGTCCATAGTGATAGAAAATAACGCTGAGATTCGCGTTACTGAGAATTCTTTCGGTTTGCATAGTCAAGGTTACGAACCGAAGGAATTCTCATTTTAGTTAGCTCTCGGAGAAGGTCCTATCTTAGTTTTTGAAAGACGCTCGGGGATATACCGAAGACGCGTTTGAATGCCCTGGAGAAATGGAAAGGATCGCCGAAGCTGAGCTCATACGCGACTTTCTTGACCGAGGTATTCGGCTCTAAAAGTCTTTGGGCTGCCACGTTCATTTTCAAACGCATCAAGTATTGGTAAGGGCTCTGGTTATCGAAACGCTTGAAGAGCCGACACAGATACGCCACATCGATGTGACATTTTTCGGCGATTTGATCGAGACTTCGGAAGGTCAGGCAGTTTTTTCGAATGAATTCTCTTGAGCTCTGATAAGTGCAGAAAGCTTCGGTCATTCGTGTCGTCTCCGTTGTGGCGGTCTCGGCGGTTTTGAGGATCAACTGTTGGAGGATGGTCGCACATAACAAAGGCGTATAGGGGCTATCCGTTTGGCCATTCTTAATCAAGTCATCAAAGATACGCAAGTGGACCTCGGGCGAGGCGACCTGGATCAGATGTCCGGGAGCCGGGCCGTATTTTTTGAGCATCTTCGACGCGTTAGGACCGATGAAGTCCACAAAGTACTTGACAAGAGGATCGGTGGCTTCGGTGGTAATGACATGGGCGATATCGGGCCCATAGGAAAAAATTCTTCCCGCAGAAAGAGGATATTCCGTACCCTGAAGGATCACTTTGCCTTTGCCTCTGGCCACGAACTCAATGGAGTGGAAGGGAAAATCCGAGCGATCTATTCGGTAGCCGGGACGGCAATGCTCGCAGCCTCCACAGACGACCGTCAGGGGTTGGCCCGCCCGCGAATACGTGTCGAGATAGAAGCGGTTGGCTTGAGAAACCTGGCTGGAGAAAAACTCCGGTATATCTCTCATCGACGAGCACCCTAAATAGAAAGTCAAAAATTGTCATGCTTTGGGCAATAATTGCTATATGTACCTTTGATAATACTATTATAATGAATAGAGTAATGTTTGAAAGAGTCAATAAGATACAGGTGTGATTTTCAATGGCCTGAATCCTCTGAGTAGGCGGATGGCAGGGAAAGGACAGTTATGGCAGCGAAAGATAATCCAATAGCGGCCTCAACGTTAAAAAAGGACGATTTGATTGTTCTGGCCGGAGCGGGGGGCTTTATCGCCGGGGCGTTGGCAAGGTATTTTCACGATCAGGGCTTCACGCGCATCCGTGCCGTGGATAAGAAGCCTCTGGCTGAATGGTATCAACGCGTTCCGGGTATCGAGTGTTTGTGTATGGATCTTCAGTATGAGGATAATTGCAGGCGGGTCTGTGAAGACGCTGTCGAGGTTTACAATCTGGCGGCGGATATGGGCGGCATGGGATTTATCGAACGCTTCCGCATAGAGTGTCTGCGGAGCATCCTGATTAATACACACATGATCGAGGCGGCTTATCGCGCCGGGGCGCAACGATATTTCTTTTCCTCCTCGGCGTGTGCCTATAACGTCGAATTGCAGAAAGACACGAACGTGCGGGCCCTGAAAGAATCGGACGCCTACCCGGCTATGGCCGAGCGAGGCTATGGGTGGGAAAAGCTGATGTCCGAGATGTTCTGCCAGGAATATTGGGCGGAGCGCGGTCTGAAGACAGCTATCGCACGGTTCCACAATGTTTACGGTCCCTACGGCACCTGGGACGGCGGGCGCGAGAAAGCCCCGGCGGCGATGTGTCGTAAAGTGATCGAAGCAAAGGACCAGGGTTCCGGTGAAATCATCATCTGGGGCGATGGCCACCAAACCCGCAGTTTCATGTACATTGACGATTGTACGCAAGGCATTGATATGATCATGCACTGTGAGGAGTTGATCGCCACGCCGATTAACCTGGGATCCGACTATCTCATTTCCATCAATGATTTGGTCTCGATGGCGGAGAATATCGGCGGGATTACTTTGCAACGCAAATATGACCCGGACGCGCCGACTGGAGTGGCGGGTCGCAATAGCGACAATACATTCATTAAGCAGATTCTTGGTTGGGAACCGAGCACGCCTCTTGAAGTCGGTCTCAAGGAGACGTATCAGTGGATCGAGCAGCAATACCTGGATCGCAAAGCGGGCAAGCGCACGGTAAGTTGAAATCCCGGGGGTTCCTGACGAACGAGAGAAGCCTATGGGAACAGAAGAAAGCCTTCGGATAACGGAGATTATCGGGAAGTTGCCGTACAGAATCGCTCTTGCGGGCGGATGGATCGATCAGCCTTTTGCCTCGGAGCATAATCCGTCGCCCCCCGGCTCGATGGTCGTGGTTTGCGTTGAGCCGGATTTCTGGTTTATGGAGCGTGCCGGCATCTGTATCGGCACGCGCAAGATCGCTTTGGAACTCTGGAAGGACGGCCTTCCGGACCGCGATCCCGAAGAACTCGTGCATGAACTCTATGCCACCGAAAACGAAGGCAGGGACGAACCGTCCGGTTCCCAGGACATGATCGGTCTGATTTATCCCGGCATCAACCGGCTGGATTATGATTTTACATTTCGAGGGGGTATCTTCCCACGACATATCGAGTCAAATAATGATCCGGAGGTCGCCTCCTGGTTGGAGAGTGTGATTCATATTCTTCCCGTTGCCCCGCGGCCGGAGGGATACAATCCATTGGAGATCAAGAATCTGGATTCCGAATGGATTGCACGACTCGGACAATCGGGCAAATCTTGTTATGATGCGATTATAAAAAGGAATGTTGAAGACCTCGGGGCTTCGATGAATGAATGTATGTTGTGTTGGGAGGCTATCCTGCCCGGCACGGTCCGTCATCACACCCTACAAATGGATTTAATGCCGTTGCTGAAATATTATCAGAAACAATACCCCGGTGCGATGTATTCGGGCTGCGGCGGCGGGTATTTATTTGTTGCTTCGGAAACGCCCGTCCCGGGCGCCTTCAATATCAAAGTGAGGACTAAGCCGTCGTGAAGAACGCCGATCATTGTGTTACTGTGTCCGGAACCTTCGACGATATCCGATCGTCCGACGTTCGCTTTCTGGAGGAAGCGGCCCGGCTGGGTTCACTCCACGTTTTACTATGGGATGATCCCACTGTGCGTTCAGCAACAAGTGCTAATCCCAAGTTTCCGGAAAAAGAGCGGTTGTATTTCCTGCAGGCGATTCGTTTCGTAAGCAAGGTGTCACTGGTGACATTGACGGGCGCCGACGAGTTGCCTTCTGTTGACGGCGTCCTTCCGTCCACATGGGTTGTTCGAGAGAATGAAAATACCACCGCCAAAAGGGTTTTTTGTGAAAGCAACGATGTCACCTATCAGGTTTTAGCAAAGACCGATCTTGCGGGATTTCCTCAAATTATCGACGCGGAGCCTCGCGCGACGTCCGGGAAAAAGGTCCTGGTTACGGGTTGCTATGACTGGTTTCATACCGGCCACGTTCGATTCTTCGAAGAAGTGTCGGAACTGGGCGACCTGTACGTGGTCGTGGGACACGATGCCAACGTGCGGGCCTTGAAAGGGGAAGGTCACCCGATGTTTTCTCAAGAGGAACGCCGATACATGGCCGGGTCCGTTCGCTTTGTGACACAAGCATTGATCTCGACGGGGCATGGCTGGCTCGATGCGGAGCCCGAATTGAAACGGATCAAGCCGGATATCTATGCAGTGAATGAGGACGGCGATAAGCCCGAGAAGAAAAAGTATTGTCAGGAAAATGGTATCGAATACGTGGTGCTCAAACGCTTGCCCAAGGCCGGTTTGCCGAGACGGGAGAGCACGGTGATGCGCGGCTTTTAGCGAGAATATAATGGATGATCTATTGAAAGGGCGGAAGGCAATGGTATTCAAACGATACTGCAAAAGTCTCGAACTTGAAAATGATCCGGCGTTGATCGCGGAGTACAAGAAGCTTCATGCGATGGGGGGCGCGTGGCCCGAGATCACAGCCGGGATGAAAGAAGTTGGCATTATCGATATGGAAATATATCTCTCAGGCACAACCCTGTTTATGATTATGGATACAAAGATCGATTTCGATCACGAACAAGCCATGACCAAGCTGGCGACGTTGCCGCGCCAGGCCGAATGGGAGGCGTTGGTTTCGAAGTACCAGAAAACATCCAGGGACGCATCCGCTAAAAAGAAATGGCGGCTCATAGAGCGAATATTCAAAATGAACCAGAAAAAGGAATATAACCTCAAAGAAGGATATCCGGAGGAAATTATCGCAAAGCCGTCAAAATAACATTTTCAGTCTGAAAAAGCTTGAGTATCATTTGCGGGTTAGATGCTAATGGGATAAAAAAGGCATGGCCGAACGGATAAAACGGAAAGCGATGCTATTGTAAGTACTTCTTTTGCAAAGGAATAACGAATGATTATCATATAACGCTGAGCATGAGGAGACCTTGTGAAGCGTAGAAAAACAAGGGTCTCACTCGATGCTCTTGTTAGCCATTGTGTTGTGCATCATTATGACTGTTAAGTCTGATACCTCTAAGGCCTCTCAATTCGCCAGCATCTATTAATCTTCGAGTGTTACTTTCACTCCCTGCTTCGCAAGAAAAGCCTGGATTGAGCGAGCTTTGGAAATGCAGGATGGATCAAGACTTATTGCTTTTCTCAATGCATTCTGTGCTTTTGTCGCTTCTCGAATAAATCCGTACGCGGTTCCAAGATGCAAAAGGACTGCAGAATCCGTGGGTTGGATGCCGGTGGCCTTTTCAAGAGCCAAGACTGCTTTCTTATCTGCCCCACTTACGTAATAACACACGCCTAAGTTCATCCATGCCCCCCATAATGTGTCGTCCAAGGCCACAGCCTTTTCGTATGCGGCGATTGCGTCTTGCTGTTTCTGCATATCACGTAGAATATTCCCGAGATTGTGATGGGCCGCTGCAAAAGTTGGACGCAATGAGATGGATTTCCTGATTGCTTCTAGCGCCTTATCATTGAGGTGAAGGCTGTGTAATGTATTGCCCATGTTATTGTATTGGCCCGCATCCAGTGCTGACAGTGCCTTCGCCTTTTCATAGAAATTGATGGCTTCCTCATATTTCTTTTGATCGTTAGCTTCATACGCTTTGTTGCAGTACAGGCTGGCAAGCAGGCCCTTCGTGTCGAGCCATCTGACTTCCCGGTGGATCATCAAAGGATTTGATTCTAACTTCAGCTTTAGGTGATCGTCCCGGATGGCATATTGATCCTGTATCCTAAATGCGGTACTCACCAAATTCTCCCCCGCCATCGGACTATAGGCTATGTCAACCATGACGGACTCTTCGTTGGACAACTGGGAGACGCAGCAAACATGTCCGACTTGGGGAATGTTTTGAAGGTCGGAATAACGCTCAACCTCCACAACTGAGGTTCGGATTCCGATCGCATTCGCTAAAGCCCAAAACAGTTGAGCACATCCCATGCACTGAGCCCGTTTCGTCCGGAGAACGTCCTTAAGGTCATAAAATTCGCCAGCGGAAAAGGTTTGATTGATTTTCTTCGCCAGTGATATACATACTCCTATCTTCTTCTTATTAGCATCAT
>CAZDAF010000122.1:0-9830 GCA_964503115.1 uncultured bacterium | reverse complement strand
GGCAGCGACACCCTGCGTAAGTTATGCGCAATTATTTAATGCGTCGTGTATAGAAGGCCGTTAAAACGGCCTCTCCGGTTATTTTGGCATCCTGATACCCGCCATAAATGACGGGCCTATTAGCCCTTTGGGGCAAGCCCGGTAAACCGGGCTGAAAAAAACACGGACAAACACGGAGAGAATGTGTAATTAAAAGCACAACGAGAAAATGACGTGAATGAAAACGAAAAAAGATTTACTATAATGCACAGACTACCCATGTATAGGAGTTTGCAAAAAGCGCGAGTTTAGCAGAGTTCATTTTTACAGCTTACGGGGCTCGTTAGCCCAAAGGTTTATTCAACCGGTTCTTGCCCGATGTTGAAAGGCCGTTTTAACGGCCTTGCCGTCAGGCTGTTAGGCCCGTGCTTTAGCGCGGGTTTAGAGAAGTATCAATAAAATTTAGCCCGTTTCAACGGGCTTAAAAAAGGTATCGCCCATGGAATACGATATGCCGTTATACAGGCCTCCGAGCGAGGCGTACAGTCTTATACTCCAGGTTACGCTTGGTTGTTCGCACAACGAGTGCGCTTTTTGTCTGATGTACCGCTCGAAACGCTTCCGGGTCAGGCCCTTCCGCGATATCGAGCGCGACGTCAACGAATGCACGGAAGTCGTCCCGGACGCACGGCGCATTTTCCTTGCGGACGGCGACGCGATGGCCCTCAACCCGAAGTTCATGCAGCGGATATTGCGCCTGCTGTACAAAAAATTCCCCCGGCTGGAACGCGTCACATCCTACGCAAGCCCGCAAAACCTGCTCCGGAAAACGCCCGAAGACCTGCGAATGATTCGCGACGAAGGTCTCGATATCCTTTACTACGGGATCGAAACCGGTGACGATGAGCTGTTGCCCAGGATAAACAAGGGCGCGACTCATGACGAGATCGTCCGGGGAGCGCTGAGAGCCCAGGACGCGGGTTTTCCGCTGTCGGTGACGGTACTTCTCGGGCTGGGCGGGCGCAAGGGCAGCGCACGGCACATCACCGAAACGGTGCGTATACTCAACGAGATCGACCCGAATTACATCGGCGCGCTCACGTTACTCCTGCCGGGAGAACTCAAAGACTGGTATGCTAAGCAGATGGGTCCCGAATGGGAGTGGCTGAACAAAATCGAGCTTCTCAAAGAAATCAGGGATATAGTCGATGGACTGGAAACCACCGATAGCGTATTCCGCTCGAACCACGCGAGTAACTACCTCCCGCTCAAAGGCACGCTCAAAGGCGACCGTGATAAATTACTCAAGCTGATCGACAAAGCCCTTTCCGACCCTCGATCCCCCCTGCTTCGCCCGGAAGAATGGCGCGGTTTGTGACCGTTCGGTTTCTTACCATTGTTTGCTCTGCAAGGCCGGTGCAAGTATCCTCGAACCGATCGTTAGCGTGCGTTGACTAACGATGTGCTTATGTTAACCGGAAAAATCGCGACGTAAATCAATGGAAACATCCTCTGATAACAGGTTACTCAGGCCGGAGGTCGTGAGCCGCATCGAGCGTCTTACGTTAATTGCGCGCAAGGTCAGCGAAGGCGTCTTGACGGGCATGCACCGATCCATACATCGCGGATCGAGCCTCGAGTTCGCCGACCACAAACCATACTCCCCGGGTGACGACCCCAGGCTGATAGACTGGAAAGCATTCGCCAAGACCGACCGGTACAGCATCAAGCAGTTCGAGGATGAGACCAACGTACGGGCCGCGTTGGTATTGGATTCAAGCGCATCGATGGAATACGGCTCGGCCGGGCAAACGAAATTGTTTTACGGCGCGGTGCTGCTGGCGAGTCTCGCATATCTGCTTATCCGCCAGCGCGACGCGGTGGGATTCGTTTCGGTGCGCGAGGGGATCGAATCGTACCTGCCGCCGCGCGGCAGGGCGAGCCATCTGCATTCGATAATCGAGCACATGGCATTGATCGAACCCAAAGGGAAAACGGCGTGCGCGCGCGCGTTTCAAATGCTGGCCGAACGGCTCGAGCGGCGCTCGATGATTTTCATCGCCGGTGACCTTTTCGATGAGCCTGACGAAACGCTGAAAGCAGTCAAACTGCTGGCGGGACGAAAGCACGAGGTGGCCGTTTTTCATCTGCTCGATCCCGAGGAACTGAATTTTCCCTTCGATCATCAGACGCTTTTCGAGGATATGGAAGGGCCGATAAACCTGGCTGTGGATCCGCGCGGCATACGCGATGAATACTTGCGCCAGATAGGCATGTTTCTCGATGTGTGGAAGCGCGGTCTGGCGGAAGTGGGCGTCGATTATAATCTGGTGGACATCAGCGAGCCGCCGCAGGACGTGCTTCATCGTTACCTGGCCGACAGAGGCCGTCGGAAGGTGAAGTGATGGAATTCCTTCACCCTGCGGCGCTATGGGGAGCCGGGCTTATAGCCCTCCCCATCATCATACACCTTATAACCCGCCGGAAAGCGCTGCGAAAGCCGTTCGCAGCCATCCGGTTCGTGTTGCTCAGCCACAAACGGGTCAGGCGCATGTTGCGGTTGAAACGCATATTGATACTTCTCGCCAGAATAATGGCGGTGGCGGCGCTGGCGTTGCTTATCGCTCATCCCACTCTGCCCGCCGCCGGCGATATGCACATCGGTGAGACTCCCCGAAGCCTCGTGATAGTGCTGGACAACAGCATGAGCATGCTCGCCGAGAAGGACGGGAAGCGCCCGTGGGACGCAGCGCAGGCTCTGGCGTCTTCGCTGGCGACCTCCCTTCGCGCCGGGCACGAGGCGGCGTTGATATTCACCAATCCAAACGGAAACGCTCCCGCGCCGTCTTTCACAGCCGACCCCGCCGCGCTTCGGAAACAACTCGAGCAGGCGCGGCCCTCGTTCGTTTATCGTTCGATGACCGAGCCTCTTGCCGAAGCGGCGCTTTTGCTTGAATCCGCCCGGCACGAACTCCGGCAGGTTTTGCTGATTACCGACCTTCAGCGTGCGCCGTGGGCCAAGGGTTCCGTTGTGCCGCCTGTGGGTGTGAGGCTGGTGGTGCTTGACGTCGGTGGCGACGTCGATGTCGCAAACGCCGCCGTGGCTAATGTCGAACTCGAACCGTCGGCGGGCGAGGCGCGATATAACGCTGAGATAGAAATCGCCGCGTTTGCCCCCGAAGCCATGCCCGGCAAAGAGGTAACGGTGATCGTCGAGGAGGAAGTCAGAGCCAGGGGATTTCTGGACGTCCCGGCCAAAGGGCGGGCGCACAAACGGTTGACCTTTTCCGCTTCCGGCTCAGGCATACTTCGCGGTATCGTTCACCTGGCCCCCGACGCTCTCGCGGCGGACAACGAGCACTTTTTCACCGCAAGGGCGGGAGGACGGATAAAAGCGCTGGTGGTGGACGGCGATCCGAAGCCCGAGCGCTACGGAGCCGAGTCTTACTACCTGATGAACGCCCTCAATCCCAAACTCGAGGCGCGCAGCAGAATCGACCCGACACTCGTTACAACAAAGGGGCTGGCCAAGAGCGAACTCGGCGACTACGACATTGTGATTATGGCCAATGTCGGAGATATAGAACCGAAGTTACTCGATAAATTGAACCGATACGTATCTGAGGGCGGCGCGTTGCTTATATCGCTGGGTGACAAAACGGACCCGGAGAGATTCGCCGCCGCCTATGGCGATCTGGCTCCCGCCGCGCTTTACGTGCTAAACGATTTACCCACGCCCACGCACCTCGATCCGACCGGAACGGATCACCCGTCGGTCAAGCTGTTCGCCATGCCGGAAAACGGCGATATTTCCCTGTCGGCTTTTCGGAAATACTACCTGCTCGATCCCGCAAGCATGCCCGAAGGGCTGAAAACAGTACTCCGCTACCAGGATGGCGCACCGGCCATGGTCGAAAAATCTCATGGTCGAGGCAAGGTGGCTCTTGCGACGAGCACGCTGGACAGAGACTGGAACGACCTGTGCATTTACCCGACTTATCTTCCGCTATTGCAGCAGTTTGCGCTTTACCTGACCGGCGGGATGGCCGATCCGGTGGGTTCGGAATACACTGTGGGCGAAACGGCGCGGTTTACTTGCCCTGCTGAAGCTGCCACGGCGCTGGTTTTCGGGCCGGGGGGCGCCAAGCGCCGTGTGGAACTCGCGCCGCAGGAAGATGTCCGGGTCGGAGAGGCGGTACTGGAAGATGGGCCGGGTTTTTATGAGGTTTTTTGCATTAAAAAAGGCCAATCGGCTCGACGCCCGGACGGAGAGCCGGATCGGCTGCCGGTGGCGAATATAGACATTCGCGAGAGCGATCTGGGGCGCATGCAGCCGAAGGCGCTCGAAGATCGCCTCAACCGTATGGGTTTCCGCCAGGCGCGGGTGTTGAAGGACGTTCGCGAATTGGCCGAAGAGGAAGGTTTCAACCCGGGCCGTCGCGACGCGGCCCGACTGCTGTTTGCGGCTCTAATGGCAATGTTGTTGTTCGAGGGCCTGTTGACCCGGAAAGGTTGAAAGATGCGTAGAAGAAACATCCTTAAGTTGATCGGGGCAGCGGGCGCGGCGAGCCTGGCGCCTCGATCTCTTTTCGCATCGGGTCGGCACGATTTTGTGCCCGCGCAACTGTTGCCGAGGGGGCAGGATCGAGTTCCTTACCCCTCCGCGTTGAGATCGATGATGGTGCAACTGATGAGGCGCTCAAGTATAGATGCGGATACCGATCACGTTGACTTAAGGATCGATTCGGAGAAATTTTTCCACTATCCGTTCCTTTATCTTGCGGGCCGGGAGGAATATGAGGATTTTTCAAAAGAAGAAATAACGCGGTTGCGCACCTTGCTGGATGCGGGAGGCTTGCTTCTGGCAGACGACGCCGGCGGCATCGATTCAAGCGCCTTTGATGCGTGGTTTAGGCGGCAGGTCGAGAAACTGTATCCGAGGCATAAGTTCGAGCGGCTGCCGGGAGACCATACGCTTTTCAGAAGTTTTTATTTTCTAGGTCGCATCGGCGGGAGAGTTTTGATAAAAGACGGAGTGGAAGGAGTGACGATTGACGACCGCTCACCGCTGCTTTACTGTGCGAACGACCTCGGCGGGGCTTGGGCCACGGACCTTTACGGCAAGCCTTTGGCCGATTGTGTGCCTGGAGGCGAACATCAGCGCGAGAAGGCGTGGCGGATGGGCGTGAACGTGATTATGTACACTCTCTGCAGGAACTACAAAAAGGACAGGGTACACGTCGAGGCCATATTACAGAGGCGTAAGCTACGTTGAGGTTATGATAGATTTTTTAAATTGGCTGGGCGTGAATACTGCGGGCTATGACGGGCTGGTGCCTGAGATCAGTCCGCCGTGGTGGGGCTGGGTGCTGTTTTTTATATTGGCGGCGGCGTTGGCGCTGAAATGGACGCGCGGCGCCACTGTACTGCTGGATTCGCGAGCTGGAAGGACGGCGATATTTTCACTCCGTACGGTTGTGCTGATCATTTTGGGTATGATACTCCTCGACCCGTCCCTCGTACTTGAGCAAAGGTTACCGGTTCGGCCTCGAGCGGTGGTTTTGTGGGACACCTCGCGCAGCATGAGCCTCGAGGGCGACGAATCGTTCTCTCGCCTGGAGGTGGCTCGCCGGTGGTGGCGCGGAGCCGATTCGCTAAGAAAGCGCCTCGAAGAGAATTACCGCAGCGAGGTCTGGACGTTCGGGGACGGCGCTTCCCCGCAACCTGAAGCGTTCACCGCCGGTCCGGAAGGTCGACCTGACGGCGACCGAACGGACATTATGGGCGTTTTGCGGCGCGTGGCGCGAAGCGGCGGGGACGCTCCGGCGGCGGTAATACTCATTTCAGACGGCGCCGATAACGCATCCCTCGAAGAAGCCGCCAAACGAGAAGACGGGATCGCGCGTGCACTCGAAGACTATCCCGCGCCGGTGTTTGTGGCGCCGCTGGGAAAAAGCAAAAAGCATAAGGACATTGGTATCGAGAAACTCGAGGTTGGAGAATACGGCTTTGTCAGAAACGCCGTCGAAATCAAAGTGACGGTTAGCGCCCGGGGACTTATGGGAACACAAGTGCCCGTCACGCTCATGGAAGGTAGGCGGGTAATTACCTCGAAAAATGTCTCCATAAATTCGGACGACGGCCGATGGAGCCTCGATCTGGCTTTTACGCCGGATCAGGTGGGAGACTTCTTATTCGTGGTCGAGATTCCTCACTATGAAGACGAGGCCACCTTCGAGAACAACTCGCGCACTTTTTCGCTGCGCGTGATGCGCGACAAGATAAGGGTGCTGCACGTTGTCGGCAGACCGTCGTGGGATGTGAGGTTTCTACGCGAGTCGCTCAAGAAAGACCCGACAATCGAATTGATCAGCTTCTATATTCTTAGGCAGCCACTGGACGCTCCGGGAGCCCACACTAACGAACTCAGCCTCATACCTTTCCCGACCGATGAGCTTTTCGACACCAAGATACGCACTTTCGACCTGATAATACTCCAGAATTTCCCGTGGGCGATTTACATGAGACCTGCGACCTCGAGAACATACACGATTTCGTAATGGATTTCGGCGGCGGTTTTTTAATGATAGGCGGTCCGATGGGCTTTACCGGCGGGAGATATATAAACACACCCATCCAGGATATTCTCCCGGTCGAACTGGCGCGGGAGGCCCCTTTTTTTCGTGAAGGCGAATATCATCCGCGATTGACGGAAGCGGGCTCGCGTCACCCGATAAGCGCGCTGGATACTGACCCTCAGGATAACCGCAGGCTGTGGGACTCGTTCCCGCCGCTCGAAGCTTACAATATCGTCGGGCCCGCCAAGCCCGGCGCGACCGTGCTGTTGGAGCATCCTTTCCAGCAAGCGTCGAGTGACATGATGCCATTGTTAGCTGTTTGGTCGGTAGGCCGGGGCAGGGCTATGAGTCTGGCCACCGACACTTCATTCCGGTGGAATCTTTACCGCGCCGTCGAGGGACACACCGCTGAAGAATACCTCCGGTTCTGGCGCGCGGCGGTACGGTGGCTGGTGGGCGATCCCGAGGGGAAGCAGGTAAGGGCAAGGATGAACAGGTCGAAATACACCCCCGGGCAAGAGCTGCATTTGAGGGTGAAAGTGCTTGACCGCGATTACGCCCCTGCGTATGACGCCGGAATAGAAGCGACGCTCGAGGGCAATGAGCAATCTTTGTCGATAAAGGGCTTCGAGCGGGAAGGGGACGACGTTACGGTTAAAATAGATAATCCCGGACCGGGAGGATGGCGCATAAAAATCAAGGCGTTCGACGAAGAAGGCGTCCGCTTGGGAGAAGACGAGGTGGTTTTCGTCGTCGAGCAGGAGAGTCGGGAGTTTTCTCCACCATGGCCGAATCATGAGCTGCTGGAAAACGTGGCAAACGCCACCGGCGGCGCGGTGTGGAACGTCGACAAATCCCCCGACCCGAACAAGTTGCCCCAGCCGACCGCCTGGCGCGTCGTCGGCAGACGACGGCTGCCGCTATGGGATAACTGGGTCGCCGGCGGGTTGTTACTTATCGTGCTGGGGGCTGAATGGTACCTGCGCAGGCGCTGGGGTTTGAACTAAACTCACACGTAAGGGCGCGTAAAGATCATACATCGGAATTTGAGGCGCCATGAGTACGTAATTTCTTTCGATAGCTTCCGCCACCGCTTCGGGCAAAAACCTCATAGGTCCGGCGCTGGTAACTTTTTCCGACATTATCACGAGATCGACTCGCCTGTTGTTTAAAGCTTCGACTAAGGGCGACGGGTCCCATTTGCCGGCTCTCGCCATCCTGGTGAGCGTATAAGGATCGGATATGGCAGGCACACAGTTTGCGAACAGGGGCATATCCGAATACTGGGCCAAAACGAGGCTGCCGGGCGAAAGGTTGCTTTTTATGAATACAATGCTGGGGCCCGGAGACGAATTTAAGGACTTGATGCTTTTCGTTAAAGCTTTATAGGGAACTTTCCTGATGTAGAAACTGCTCGCGACGCACAAAGCCAGTATCCCGCAAATCAATGCTATTCCCATATCGCGACCGGCGCTCCGTCGAGATCGTACCGAGTGAAGCAGCACCGCCGCTCCAACGGCGCAGGCGGCCAGCGTTTCGATGAAGTAATTCGGTCCGGAACCTTCTTTCCCAACGGTGGCCAATGCCATAACTGTCGGCACGGCGAGGAACGCCATCAGCCACTTGTCTCGTTTCCCAACTATAGCGGCGATGACTGCGAATGCTAACAGGGCAGTGCTGATCGGATCTTGCAAAAAAACCAACACCCTTTCAGCGAAAACTTCGGCGGTCATTTGTTTATGGAAGCTGCCGAGTGCGAATTGATGAAAGGAGCCTCCGGTGGCGGCTTCGATAACGAGAAACACCAAGACCGCCGTCAGGGCGTATGCAGAGCCTATAAGGTAGGCGCGTTTTTTCTGAAGGGAATCGCCTGCGAGTATCATCCCGAGCAATGCCCCGCCTGCCAGCCCGAAGGCGTTTTGTTTGGTGTAGCCTGCCAGAACCGCCATTGCGACAAACACGGCGGCGCGTCGTTTCGGCGCGCTCCGGCCCAGCAATATGAAAACCGCCGCCAGTTCGAAAAACACCGCCAACGAGTCCACTCGCATAAATCTGCACCAGCGGTAGACGGGCCAGGCTCCAAGGAAAGCGAGGGCCGCAATGACCGCGCTCGATGTGTCGCATCCTCGCCGCCGCGCTATGCATGCCGACATGACCGCGCAGCCAAGCATGGCGATAAAGGACACAAGTCGGCCCGGTACGTAGCTTATTCCCCAAAGTTTGATCGCACCCGCCGCAATGAGGTAAAAAACAGGAGGGTAGGGCGCCATGAATACCGGCACGCTGTTGAGTTCCGACAGGCGATACAGTCCGTGGCCCGTGGCTAGACCCCATGCGTTCACCAATAAGGCGTTTTCGCCGTAGTTGTGCAGGTAAGGGGCGGGCAGCCCGGTCGCGCCACGGATTATGGTTATCAATACCGTGACCGAGAGCACCGCTATACAAATTACCGTCGAAGCCCGGGCAACACGGTTCATCTCGGTTATGCCCGGTCTATTTTAATAAGGTGATTCAAAAGGGCGGGCAAGGTGTCGAGCGCTATCGAATTCGGCCCGTCGCACAGTGCGCAATTCGGCTCGGGATGCACTTCGAGAAATACCGCGTCAACTCCCACGGCGACCGCCGCGCGCGCCAGCGGCTCGACGAAACGGCGCTCTCCGCCGGAAGAACTACCCATCCCTCCCGGCAGTTGCACGCTGTGAGTGGCATCGAACACCACCGGGTACCCAAGCTCTCTCATTATGACCAGGCTGCGCATGTCCACTATGAGATTCGAATATCCGAACGTGGTACCTCGCTCGGTGAGCAGTATTTTGCGGTTGCCCCGGCTTTCGATCTTTTCCACCACGTTAGCGAGTTCCTGCGGTGACATGAACTGGCCCTTTTTGATGTTGATGGGCTTGCCGGAATCGGCGACGGCGAATATCAGGTCGGTCTGCCGACATAAGAAAGCGGGCACCTGTATGCAATCCAGCACCTCGGCCGCCCGTTCGACCTCGCTGCGGCAATGCACGTCGCTCAGCACCGGCAGCCCTACTTCCTTTCTGACCTTTTGTAAAATCTCGATGCCTTCGTCCAATCCCGGGCCACGGTAGCTCGAAGCGCTCGATCTATTCGCCTTGTCGTAGCTGGCCTTGAAAATAAGCGAGATTTTTTTTCGCTGCGCAATTTTTTTCAGGCGCCGTGCGATGTCGAGGGTCAACTCTTCGCTCTCGATGACGCACGGCCCAACGATAAACGCCGGCGACCCACGGCCGCCGACACGAGAATCGC
>CAZDAF010000121.1:0-9868 GCA_964503115.1 uncultured bacterium | reverse complement strand
GAACCGCAAGGTCTGCCAGTACCAAAAACACCGCTATCAATACATAAGCGGTCGGGTTCGAAAAGTAGAATCGCGCTTCCCTTTTCCATATAGCCCATGTGCCTCGCATCTTACTGTCCTTCCTCGGCGGGTTTTTCGGCGGCAATGGCTTTTGCACTGCCCGCTTCCGCTTTATCGACAAGGTGAAGGAAAACGTCCTCGAGGCTCAATTGGACGCGAGCGACCTCCTCGAGACCCCATCCCTTATCGAGCACCATCTTCGCCACTGCTTCCGCCGCGCCGGAGTCCGGTTCCGCCTCGATCAACCATTCCTCGCCTTCCTTAGTGACCGACTTCACACCGGGGAGGACTTTTAGCGCTTCAGCCAGTGACGGATCATCATTTCGGACGCGCAGTTTCACCCGCTCGGCAGATTGGATCGACTTTCTCAGTACGTCGATGCTGTCGTGGGCCACTATCTTGCCCCGGTGGATTATCACCACCCGGCTGCATATCTGGCTGATTTCGGCGAGTATATGACTGGACAGAATAACCGTGCGGTCTCCCGCCAGGGATCGTATCATATCCCTCATTTCGACTATTTGACGCGGATCCAGGCCGATAGTGGGCTCATCGAGTATAAGGACTTCCGGATCGTGCACCACCGCCTGCGCTATGCCCAGTCGCTGCTGAAACCCTTTCGATAGATGCCCGGCGAGCCGGTCCGCTACCTCTTCGAGCCCGCAACTGTCGATGGCTTTAGCCACGGAGGCGCTTCGTTGCGACCGGTCGAGTCCCTTCAGTTCCGCCACAAACTCGAGGAACTTGCGAACGACCATATCCTTATACAAGGGCGGGCGCTCTGGAAGATAGCCTATTCTCCGCTTGACCTCCCGAGGTCGCTCGAAAACGTCGTAACCCGCCACCACCGCTCTGCCGTCGGTTGCAGGCATAAAACCCGTCAGGATGCGCATGGTGGTGGTTTTTCCGGCGCCGTTAGGCCCCAAAAAACCGAGGACGTCCCCGCGTTCCGCTTTGAAACTCACATCCTCGACGGCCATCAAATGACCGTATCGTTTCGACAGCGATTCAGCTTCAATCATTGTTGTTATCCCCCTGAAAACTGATGAACAGCTCAATTTTTCGACAACTGCCTGAGCGCGGCGGTTCCTTTATCCCCACCGCCTCAATCGGATAAAAATGTAACAAAAAAAATCAGTTATGCAATCGGTGGGCGATCATTGGGATTGATGAGGCATAATCACCAGCCTGACTCGCGCTCTCCCCCGCTCGATTTTCAACTTCGGCACGCGCTGAAGCATTTCCTGTATATCGGGATCACTCTCGAATTGCTGATTCATCACATTACTGATTATTGAGGCTTCCTTTCCGGAGAATGACAGTTTGCCTATACTCAGACGACGGAGCTTTACAAAGGCTTTGCCTTCACTGATTTCTATTTCCATGTTGCTTTCCAAATTGAAGTAGCCGGCGGTATTTTCATAAGGCACACTCACCGAATAATTTATTACTCCATCTTCCGGAAAATCAACAAAAATTTTCAAGCCCATTTCATCTATATCCGCAAGACTTGGAACCGCCCATTGTTCACCGGAAGAGGACTTTGAGTTATACGCTATCGCCAAGAATAAGTAACAAGCTTCGGGACCTGATAACACCAGGTCGATCTTCTTGCCGGTGTGAGCACCCATTTCTTTAAGAACAGGGACCAACGAGCTAATTTGTTCGTCGGATATCACCGGCGCCTCGATAGGCAACGGTTCTTTTTCAACCAGGACATTATCTTTTACCCATACATACCCATACCATGCCAGCCCTACGAACAACACCAGTGCGACAACCACCGCCACGGCGCAGCCCACCAGGCAACTCGAGCATCCGCTCCGATCCTCAGTCATCATAGTGCCCTGCTGAGGCATTCCCGCCGGCGATCCCATTCCGGACGGCGGCCCCCCGGGGGCTCCGCTTTCGGGACCATATCCGCCATATTGATCGAATCCGCTCATAACTCTAGTCACAATCCTTACTTTTTATTTTACTTCTTCGGAGCAGGTTTCACTACTTTAATGCGCACGCGAGCCACGCCGGAGGTGATCATCCCGATCTTCTTCGCCGCCGCATAGCTTAAATCTATTATCCTACCCTTTTTGAAAGGCCCCCGGTCGTTTATCCTGACAACCACCTTCTTTCCGTTAGCCAGGTTTGTGACCTCGACCTTCGTCCCGAAAGGCAACGTACGGTGCGCGGCGGTAAGTTTGTGCATATCGAACTTCTCGCCGCAGGCCGTTTTCCTGCCGTGAAACTTCTTCCCATACCAGCTTGCAGTTCCCTCCTGGACAAAGCCTTTCTCACCTTTCACTTTCGACCCACCGCATGCGCATATAATTGCGACAATCACCGCCGCGTATATTAACCGCACCTTCATTGCTTCTCCCTAATCCACCCCGATTAATCGCGCCAGTTGGTCGAATCCTTCGACCGTCAACTCCGGCTCGACCGCCGTAGACGTCGGCCTGTACTTCCGGCGCTGCAACCAGGCAGCGGGCAAGTTCGCCGCCTGCGCGCCCATAACGTCGCATCCCAAAAGATCGCCCACGTGGAGGCACTCGGCCGGAGAAATTTTCATCCGATCAATGGCTCTTCGGAAAAATTCAGGATCCGGTTTGAGTATACCTTCTATAGTCGAGTCCAGAAAAAGCTCGAAATAATCGGCAATGCCCACCTCCGCAGCTTTCTGCGCTGTTCGGCCGTCATTGTTGGACAGCACTGCCATTCTTACACCCCGCCGTCTGCATAACTCGACGAATTCTTTAGCACCCTCGACGAGTTTACGCTTTGGCCGTATCGTGCCCATTCGATCCGCCACACGCTGCAAAAGCTCTCGCACATCGTCCTTGATGCGTAACTTCTCCATTATCACGGCCATATACAACTCCCGCCATGCATCGCCGGGAAAAGGTTTACGACCCAACAACGCCTTTGCGCTACGCCAATCCGCCTCGATAAACGCTTGCTCCATTTCCTCATAAGTCGCGCCGATCCCTTCCGCCTCGAAAGACATCCGGAGACGCTCGACGTAAAGCGGTATCGTTTCGACAAGGGTGTCCCCGAAATCAAAAAATACAACTCGAGGCGGTTTCATGAACTGTTTCATTCACGGCTCCCGGCCTGAGGACCGAATTAATAGAGCGAGAATCCGGAACGCTTACGCGCGGCAAAGTAGTGGTCGCTCACAGCGTATCTTAGCAGTTCCTGAAGTTGCTCGCTTTTCTCCATCGCCGCCCGGGTTGGTTGCGAATCGGGTTCGAGCAATCCCTCGAGTAACATCAAAGCCCGAGCCGCTTCACCGGGGTGCGCGCATAATATCAACCCGCCCCGGTTGGCGGAATGTATCATGGCTTTCAACCAGGCATCGAACGGCCATGACCGTTCCTGGTTGTGATGTCCTTCCGCTGCTTCGTCGAGTCCTTTACGAACCTTTCTCGGAACTTCCTTTTTAAGCTGCTTTGCCAAAGTGGAAGCTTCCTTTTCACCCAGACCTTGAACAACGACATCTGAACGGAACAGCTTTGCGGCCACCAGCAATCGCTTGCGCACATCCGATTCGCTGAGCCCCCATATGGCGAACAAGCCGTTCGCAACGCCTTCCAATCCTCGGCCGATCAGAAAGCGCTTGCCTCGATCATCCGCCGCTTCAAAAATTTTCGGTTGTAAAATCACCGCCGGAGTGGCGGAAGCACACCACACAACGGCAGGTGAAATTGTCCCATCGAGGTATATTTCGAAGTTATCAACGCCCAGGTTGAATGCAATTTCCCCGGCCAATTTCATCGCCGGATGAGCGGAAGGCGCCTTCTCGCCGGTAGGCCGCGCCGATCCGAACACATTGCATAAAGCCGTACCCAACGCGCCCAGCAGGTTCGTCGCCGGATGCCGCGCCGCCGGATGAATAAAAGACCTGTCCCGAAGATCGGCGTCCACCGACTTCTGGGAACGCGTCGGTAAATGCGGCAGGCGCGCTTCGTAATTCGTCCGATCCCATTTCTCGAGCACGCCGAAAAACTCAAGCACCGCATAAGCGCAAAAAGCGCGGTCTACTTCGCGCTGTTCCTCGAATATCTTCGCCAAATCCCGGTAAGATTCGGTACGGAACGGATCGGTCTTGAGCAGCAGGTTGTTCTCCCTTACGGCTTGCGGGTAGAAATTCTTATCCTGGATATATAAGGCCGCCAGCGCGGCATGAGCCTCCTCGTTGTCCGGGTCGATTCGCACGGCGTTACTGAATTCGACGGTCGCTTTATCCCGGTTGTTTAGCTTATCTCGCCAAACCTGGCCGAGCCGCAGGTGTATTTGCAATTCCTTGTCTCTCGCGGCGGGCGGCAGCGTTTTGAGGAACTGCTCGAAGGTATTGATGTAACCTTGCCAATCGCCTTGCGCTTCGAGTATGCCGCCGATGGAATCCATGGCGCCGATATGTCCCGGTACGACTTCGAGGGCTTTCTCATAAGCCGCCCTTGCGGCTGCCAGATCCTTGAGGCCCTTCATGGCCACTTTACCCACCAGGCAATGCGCATCGGCGACCCGCTCGGGATCCTTCTCGATTTCGAGTAACTTACGGGACGCTTCGTCAGCCTCGTCCCATTTGCCAAGGTCTATAAGTACGCTCGCGCGATGGTGATGTGCCTCGTTATACGACGGATCGGCGGCCAGCGCCGCTTCATACGAGCGCAGCGCTCCCTCCCTGTCGTTCGTCTTCTCCTCGAGCAATAGACCTTTGCGGAGCCTGACTTGGGGTTCCTCGGCAGTCCCCTGATGCAGCACGATAAGTCTATCGAGCACGCCCGCGACATTATTGTATAACTCCTTACGCGAGTATAATTCGGCAAGCCGTTCGAGAACGTCGGCGACCTCTCCCGCAATTTCCAGCGACCGGTTATAGCTCTTGACGGCCTCTCCCTCAAGACCCAACTGCTCCTGGTATTCACCGGTACGCCTGAGACTTTCGCCGACGCCGGCGTTATCGTTTATTTCTTCGAGCCTGGCCAAAAGTTCATTTTCCGCCTCGAGGGCGTTTTTCCATTCACGCCTTTGGCCATACAGCTCGGAGCGCGCTTTAAGCGGCTCGATGTAACCGGGCTTCATCTTAATACTGCGCGCAAAGCAATCGAGTGCGTCAGTGTCTCGACTTAAGCCCAGGAATACCCGGCCCTGCTGGTATGAAACTTCCGCGACCGTTTCCGGATCGCTGGTATCGGACAGGGAAGCTATCCATTTACGGTACAGCGGCTCGCCCTGCTCCCATTTTTCGTGGTGGAAATATATCCTCGCCACCGGCTGTATGGCTTCCTGGCAGTTGGGGTTCGAGCGAAGCGCCAGTTCGTACTGGGCGGCGGCGCGCCCGTCGTCGCCGATTTTTTCCTCGATGACACGGGCGGATTCGGCGAGCAAGAGCGCCTTGCGCTGCGGATCGGTCGTGAACTCTATCTCACGGCTATAAAGCCCGACGACTTCCTCCCACCTGCCGGCTCGTGAATGAATCTGTCTGGAAACATCGATCGCGGTCTGATGACGTGGATTCAGTTCAAGAGCTTTTTTGTATTCTATAATCGCCTTATCATCATCGCCGAACTTATCGATCCACAAGCTCCCGGCGCGGCAATGCAACTCAACCGCCTCTACGTTGTCCGAAACGGCCTCGCCCTTCGCACCGATGGTGCCGATGAGATTTTCCCATTCCTGCGTACGCTCGTAAAGCTCTTCAAGAGCATTCAAAGCATCGAGATGCTTGGCGTCCAGATCGACCACCCTGCGGTATGAGAAAATAGCCTTCTGCGGATCGGCCAACGGGTCCGCCCACAGACGGCTTATCCACATGTATAGCCTTATCCGCTCGTCGGGCAGCAGAACCGCCTTTTCCTCGAGTATGATCACAAGTTTCGCCGCCTCATCCGTCTGGTCATAGAGCCTTTCGAGCGCGTCGAGGGTTCGCAAATGCTGCGGCTCAAGATCATGCGCCTTCACAAAACAATCTATAGCGGCGGTCGGCGCGCTCATCTTCTCCTCGAGAACCGTACCCATCTTGAAATGCACGCGGTGCAGCGCCTCGGCGTCACGTAAAAGATCGAGCTGTTGACCAAGCACGTTCAACTCGTTCTGCCAGGATTCCGTAACCTCATAAAGGCGCTCGAGTTCGGTGAGAGTCTCGATGTTTTTCGGGTCTACCTCGAGAGCGGCCTCGAGACTTTTTACGGCGATCGGGATGTCACTGAGCTTGCCCTCGGATACCTTCGCGCGCTCATGATAAAGCTGAACCTTCTTTTCGGTATCGGGAGCGGCCTTGGCGTACATTTCGAGAATCTCGACAAGCTCTTTCCATTGCTCTTCCTGCCAGTGGAGTCTTCGGAGCGCTTCGAGTGCGTCAAGTTCGTTGGGGTCGATTGGCGGCACCTGGCCATATGCTGCAATCGCTTCCGCAGCGCGGCCCTGCACTTCCCATAAAGCGCCGATGCGAAGATGCAGTAAAACCATCAACCGCGGGTCTTTCCTTAAAGTTATCTCGCGGCGGAGCACCTCGATCTGGGCCGTCGGATTGTTAAGCGCCGAGTAAAGTCGCTCGAGGCGCCTGAGCGCGCTGAGGTTTTCCGGCTCGAATTCGAGCACGCGCCGCAGGTCGCTGATCGCATTAGATGTCGCATCGGATACTTCCGCAAGATCGGCGCGGCAAAAGAACCTGCCGGCTTTCGCCTCATCGTCGCCTTCTATTTCGGCAAGGGAATTATGAACTTCCCTGAGCGAATCGAGATCGCCCGCTTCGAGATGAAGCTCTTTCATGGATTCGTAAGCGAGTGGATCGGCGGGGTCCAATTCCGCCATACGCGAGAAGCATTCCGCCGCAGTATCCGGGCTTTCCACTCTCCAAAGGTGGACACCGCCCATTTGCCTGAAGAAGAGCGACCGCGCCTGCTCACTGATGCGAGGGATTATCTCACCCGCGCCCCGCAACCACTCGATCCAATCGGAGCGGTGGTAATGCAACGCCATCGTGCAAGCAAGCAGTGAGGTGTCGGCATTTCGTCTCGAGACCACTTCATTCAACAACTCTGCGGCATCGTCCTTTCGACCTTCATGCGCCCATGCCGCCAGTGCCGCACGCCAGATAAGAGCCGGCGGGCGGGCCGCCGCGTCCGCTTCCCGCATCGATATATTGAAGTAATCGGGCCACCTGTTTTCCGCGTACGCTCTCAAGCGCAGTTCCATCAATGCCGCAGGTATGGAGTTTTCAACTGCGGCAGCCTCCTCGAACGCCTGCTTCGCGGCGGGAGGATTGTTCAGATGCCTTAAAAGCAGCGAAGCGTTATCGAGAAGAACGGCTCTGCGGTAAGCCTCGTCCTCGTCGCCAAGCCCCTCCAGGATGCGCCGCTGCACGCCGTACAAATTCTTGTGGCTTTTCTGCCGGTAGCAAATATCCTCGAGCGCCAAAAGCGCTTCGGGCAAATTGGGGTCAAGACGTACCACTGCAGAGTACGACTTGAACGCTTCGTCTTCCCTATCCAGTCTCCGCCACAGGTCACCGGCCAGCAAGCCGATATGAATAAGGTAAGTCTGCTCACCCACCAGTTGCTCCTGTCCCATGACCGCGCGTATCCAATTGGACATGTCACCGGCGTCCGCGTAACATGCCGCTATAAATCTCACAAGCCCGAGCGCCGTGGGCGAAACTGACAGCGCCTGCCGGAGCGACTGTGCCGCCTTCTGCGGATTTTTAAGCCCGTAGCGATATACTTCCGCCTGCTCGGCCCATAATGCAGCCTTGAGTTTGGGATCCTCGACCGCGTCGGCCTCCTCCTCGCGAAGCGCAGTCAATTCTTCCCAGTGTCCGAGTCGGCGCAGCGCACCGGCCTCCAATTCAAAGCCGTGAATAGAATCGGCATCTTTACGCGCCGATTTATACTCTTCAAGCGCTTCCTCGATGCGACCGAGACCGAAATCGAGGGTCATGCCCCGCAACAAATGCCACAACGAAGACACCGAAGCGCTGGAACCGACATTCAGCAGCGCATCGAAAGTTTGCGCCAGCTCTTCATCCCTGCCGGTGACGCGTTGCAGACGCGCCATAGCCCGTAAAGGTCTCGGGTCAGCAGCCGCCATCTCGTGCGCCTGGCGGTAAAAATCGATGGCGGCATCGGAGTCATCCGAGGCTTCTTTATATTCTCCCAACTTATACAGAAAAGCGGCGCGCCAATCGACGGCGGATGCATCCTCTTCGGCTCCCGTTATCCGGACGAGCTGTTTCATATCATTGGAAAGATCGCCCGGAGCAACGCCCGCATCGATCATCTCCGCACGCGCCAGATGAGCGGCGGGAACGGATATGGAAGGAGGTTCTTCTTCATCTTCATCGGTGGAGGCCGCCTGCTTTTTAAGTATCAAAGTCGCTTCCGAGGGCTTGTTCAGGCGCATTTCGACAATATGCGCCCTCAGAAATTCCCACCCCGCCTTGTCCGCAGGGTCGGTCGAGGATTCGGCAAGCTTCCCAAGTACCGCTGCGAAGTCGCTCCACCTCTCCTGCTCGATACTCATTTCAAAAAGCGGCACGAGTGCGAGCCTCTGGTCGGGATCACGGTTCAGGGCGCCGTCGCAAGCTTCTTCCGCGCGCTTGGGATCATCAAGCCTAAAACGATATATGTCCGCCCGGATAACATCGAGTACCGCCGAGCGCCTGGCATTCAATTCGGCGATTTGGTCGGCTTCTTCTTCGAGGGAAGTTGCAAGCGATTCCCAGTCTTCCAACGCGACGAACACTTCCCGCTGCGCCTCGCGAGCGGCCATAAATCCCGGCGCGGCGCTCCAAGCCGCCCGGAAGTCATCCAGCGCGCCGGACAAATCGCCAAGGCGGCCCTGCTTGACTCTCCCCGCTCGCAGCAGCAAGTCCGCTCTCTCCAAGCCCTCGGGCAATAGCGTCGCTTCACGGTGAAGCATGTCCGCCAATTCGTCCCACTTTCCGTCGGACGCCGCCTGCTCTCCTAATGCCCTCAAGGCCGCCGGATTGTTCGGATCCCGCTCCAATGCCACTTTATACTTGGTCTCTTCCATTTGAATTTCCTGCCCTCTTTACTCTTTATGTTCTTGTAATAACCCGGCTATTACGTTGTAAAGCCTTTCGGCAAAATCTTCCGGGCTGGAACCGACTCCCTTATTGATGTAATGCGCGGGCGTGCAATATTTTAACACCTTCTGGAAGTTATTATCGCACTTGTGTGAAGTAAAAAAGAGTATCGGTATCTTTTTGGCCATTCCCATGCCACGCTCGATTGCTCTGATGGCCGTGGCGGCGTTTATACCGTTGAGTATAGGCATGTTGACATCGAGAATGGCAAGGCTGACGGGCAACCCCGCGCGTAACCTCGATACGGCGTTTTCGAGAAACACCTCACCGTTCTGGCAAGGTATGACAGTACGCGCGACTTCCTTCGCCTCAAGCATTTCGGAAACCTTGCGCAAAAGAAGCGGCGAATCCTCGGCGGCCAGAACTGCGCGAAGCGTACGTATCTCCTCCGTGTCCCGGAATACCATACCGCAACATGCGCAAATGAGTTCCTCCTTGCCTGTTTTCACCATCACAAGAGTATCAACCATCTCGCCGCAACTGGGGCAATAACGCTCTTCAGTCATGGATGAACCGCCACGTTACACACAAATACCGGCGCTCGCGCACCAAGTATCTTAATGCCGGGAAGAAGGGTTTCTTCCACTCATATACAAATTATCATCACTACCCAACAAGGGGCCATCGGTAGAATACCCGAATGATTTTTGACCGTCAAGCAACGGAGAATAGCAGGGCAAGATATTCGTCTGCCGACGACTG
>CAZDAF010000120.1:0-9878 GCA_964503115.1 uncultured bacterium | reverse complement strand
CAATTTTAAAGGCCCTTCAAGACAACTCTATCCAAACGCAAAATCCGGGTTTATATAAAAACGGGTATATCTACTCCGCCTGGAACTCAGCCCCGTTCCATTTCGGCACCCCCGACATTCCTTCAGTGAAAAAGAGTTTTATTCCTTTTTTATTTTACGAATATTGCGGCATTGGGGAAAACCGCTGCACGCCAGGAAAGGCCCGTATTTTCCCTTCCTGATTACCATAGGTTTGCCGCATTTCTCGCATACTTCGTCGGTAGACTCGGGTGGCTCCTTTTTTTGCATCGAGCGGGGTATTTTTACGGTGGTTTTGCACTCGGGGTATTTCGAGCATGCGAGGAATTTTCCATACCGGCCGGCTTTTTCGACAAGCTCGGCGCCGCAGTTCGGGCAGGTTGACGGCAGTTCGGTCTCATCGCCTTCCGCCCTCTCGGCCCTCTCGATTGGTACCGGTTTACCCTGTTCATCTCTGTTGAAATTGGCGGTAAATTTGCATTCCGGGTAGCCGGAACAACCCAAAAAGGCGCCTTTTTTGCCCTTTCTCACGACGAGCTTGCCGCCGCATTCCGGACAAGGTACGGGGGATTCATTATCAAGAAGTTGTATTTTACCCGAATCCAGACGTTGGAAATCGTGAGTATTTTTACATTTGGGGAAACCGCTGCACGCCAAAAATTGCCCTTTCCGGCCCCATTTGATGATCATTTCCTTGCCGCACAACTTGCATTTTATATCCGTTGTTTCTTCGCGCTCCTTTTTAACATTACGCATGGAAACCTTTGCTTCCTCGAGCTTTTTGTTGAAAAATCGCCAAAACTCCTCGATAGCCTCGCTCCAATGCCGCTTGCCCTCCTCGATTCGGTCCAGTTCATCCTCCATTTGAGCGGTGAACTTGACGTTTAGCACCTCCGGGAAACTTTCAACCAGCAGTTCATTGACGATCCCGCCCAGATCGGTCGGCTTGAATTTGCCTTCCTTCTTTTCGACGTATCCCCTATCCTGTATGACACTGAGCGTCTGTGCGTAAGTGCTTGGCCTTCCAATACCTTTTTCTTCGAGTTCTTTGACGAGACTTGCTTCGGTATATCGCGGCGGGGGTTGCGTGAAGTGCTGCTTGGGGCGCACATCTTTGGATTTTAACTCGTGGTCCTTCGCGAGCGGTGGGAAGTCGATCGGTTTGTCGGAATCCTTACCGTTGCCGTTTTCGTCCACACTTTCTGTATAAGCGGCCATAAATCCCGGAAATCGCACTGTAGTGGCCACGGCGCGGAGCAGGATGCGGCCGTTTTTTACGTTTACCGTAAGCTGATCGAGCATGGCGGTCTTCATCTGGCTTGCGAGAAATCTGTTGTATATAAGCTCATACAACCTTGCCTGGTCTTTCTCGAGGAATTTCGCGGCCTCTTGCGGCGTTATAGCCGGATCGGTGGGCCGGATGGATTCATGAGCTTCCTGCGCGCTTTTTTTACTCTTGTAGACGGGAGGCTTGTTCGGCAAGTACTCCTCCCCGAACCGTTTTGCTATAACCTGCCTCGCGGCTTCTTGAGCTTCCGCCGACACGCGAACGCTGTCGGTTCGCATGTATGTTATCAATCCGACCGGGCCGCGGTCTCCAAGGTCCACCCCTTCATATAATCTCTGGGCGACGGCCATCGTTCTTTTAGCCGTCATACGCAGTTTTCGGGAGGCCTCCTGTTGAAGCTTGGCCGTGATAAAAGGTGGCGGCGGGTTGCGCCTGCGGTTTTTCTTCTCGATGCCGGCCACAACGTATTTGCCTCTATTGAGTTCATCAACGATGCCGTGAGCCGTTTTTTCATCCGTCATTTCAGGTTTTTTGCCGTCAATCTCGACAACCTTGACGGTGAAAAGCGGCGGGGCTTCCGCTTCGAGGTCAACCTCGATGGACCAGTATTCTTCCGTGACGAAGGCCTCGATCTTGCCTTCGCGCTCGCAAACCAGCCGCACTGTGACGGATTGCACTCGACCCGCGCTGAGGCCGCGTTGCACTTTTTTGCCCAACAGTGGACTTAGCGTGTAACCCACAAGCCGGTCGAGTATGCGTCGAGCCTGCTGAGCCTCGAATAACGACTGGTTAAGATCTCCGGGGTGATCTATAGCCTCCTTCACCGCGCGCGAGGTTATTTCGGTCATCAGAACCCTGTAGATGGGCTTACCGCCGTCGATAATACGCGCCACGTGCCACGCGATGGCTTCGCCTTCTCTGTCCGGGTCGCATGCGAGGTATATTGTTTCGGCGCCGGAGGCGGCCTTTTTCAACTCGACTATAATCTTTTTCTTGCCCGGAACCTCGACGTATTCCGGCTCGAAATCGGCGTCAACACGCACCCCGAGCCGTTTCTCCGGCAAGTCCACGACATGGCCGACGCTAGCCTTGACATCGTAATCCTTTCCGAGATATTTCTTTAACGTCCGCGCTTTTGCCGGACTTTCCACTATTACCAGAGACTTTCCCATAATGCTTTTACCTGCTCCTGTTATTTATCATCGTATAGCTTTTACAAACATTTTTCCGGGACGCTGTTCGATAAGTCCTTTCAACTCCAGTTGCAACAGCGCTGCGGCAACCCGGTGAATGGGTAGGTTACATTCCCTTGCGACGTTGTCAATATGGATGGGGGTTTCTCCAAGTTTTTCCCACAAGGATTTTTCTTCGCCTTCCAGTTTTGGTGCGGGAGGAGCCGGCTTTTGGCCCTTTACCCCGCCGGTGTCGAACTGTGGGAGTATTTCCTCGAGGATATCGGCGAAGTTTTCGACGAGTTTGGCATGACCGCGCTTTATGAGAGTGTTGGTGCCTTTGCTAACCTTGGCGCCTACTTCGCCTGGTACCGCGAAAACCTCTCTGCCCTGCTCGAGCGCGAGTCGGGCCGTGATCAAACTGCCGGAATCCGGGGTGGTGGCCTGCACCACCACTACCCCGAGGCTCAAGCCGCTTATAACGCGGTTCCGCGCCGGGAAGTTGCCCTTCTCGGGCCGCGTTCCCAACGGAAACGGAGAAATAACGGCGCCGTGACCGACCAAATCCTCGAACAAGCTGCGGTTTTCGCGCGGGTAGATCACGTCGAGGCCACTTCCCAAAACCGCTATCGAGCGGCCTCCGGCCTCGATGGCGCCGCGGTGCGCCGAACTGTCTATACCTCGGGCCATACCGCTTACGACCGTCACGCCGGCGTGGGCAAGATCGCCCGCCAACCGTATTGCCGCCCTCCTGCCGTACTCGGTGGGATCGCGGCTGCCGACTATCGATACCGCCAGTTCGTCCGAAGTTTCGATCTCGCCCGCAATGTAAAGTACCGGGGGCGGATCGTGTATACGGGCCAAAAGGGCAGGATAGTCCTCCCGACCAAAAAGCAATACGCCAAAATTGCGCCGCCGGATAGCTTCGAATTCCTTTTTGCCGCTCTCCTCAGGATCGGCGGATATTATGGCGTCTATTGTGGCTCGTGGAAGGCGCGGTATGCCCTCGAGATTCTTTCGGCCCGCGCGAAAAACTCCCTCCGGCGTGCCGAAACGCTCGATAAGCTTCCGGTAAGTTATGCCACCTACACCCCCAACGGCGTTCAGGGCTAGTGCGTAAACCAGTTCCTTCTCGTCACTCTTCATTCGACAGCCGAAGGTAACGGGGTTACAGCGGGTCTGTCAAATCGACTGAAACAAAAAGGCTGAGCAATAACCGCGAAGACCTTTGCAATCGGGCATTTCATAAGCCTCTTCGCATTAAATCCATTTCAGGCCGCAGCCGAAAATGAGGGTCGCAATTATGTCCACACCGAAAATAACGGCCAATACTTTTATCTTGTCCGATATTTTCTCCATGTCGTAAACCCAAAAAGAAACGATCATGAATGGCATGTAGCCGAATAGAATGATGAGCCACACATTCGGGAAATTCCACCAACCGTATTCCCAGATCAGCGCATCGGCGGCGTTGAGCAGGACTTCTATAAAAACGCAAAGCACGGAGTTCAGGACGACGAAAAACCAGCGGTTGGGAATGCCCCAAATTTTCATCTCCTTGTCTTTGGGGAGCATTTTTATAAAGGCTATTCCCAGTACGGCGAACATCATGCTGATTTCAATGTTCAGCCCTATGAAAATCAGGAAAGAAGTTCCTCCCGGAGCCGTCCATGCGGCGGAGCTCTGAGTGAAATGGAAAATCAACCCGTTCCATATCTCGTTGAAGAAATCCATTCCCCAAAACGCCAACCCGGCCATAAAGACGCTCCAATTCCGCCGCTCTACCTCCACGGCGTATATGTAGACCACGATAACGAAAATCGGGACCACGTACCATTGAAATTGGCTCGCATCTCTCAAAATTTCCAACGCTTGTTTTGATGCTTCGGTCATAATTTTACTCCTTTCTTGCTGAGGTAGTTTTTCACTACAGGATTGGATAATATAGAATATGCCACATGCTGAAACCCCGCCTGCGGCAGGCTGGCCTCACAGGCCGTGAGTTTCATCATACCTCTGTAAAACGGCTCACCGGGAAGGAGGTTGCGACTGAATGGGAAAACCGGTAAATTACTAACAGTCGTAATTGCCATTTGTGCTTGTCAGTTTCTTTTGCTGTCACCGTTCTGCGCCAAACCCGAAAGCCTTGAATTTTATTAAAGCACAACACTCAGTTTTAACAAGTGTGATTGTAGAAAGACTTTGAAGTAGTTTATAGTGAAGGTATCGTGATAATGAGCGACTCACCTCATCTCTTAATCGGCATAGATATGGGCAAAACCACCGTCTCTTTCGCTACCGGGGAACTTGCGGAGGACGGTGCCTGTGAAAATATTCGCACAACCAATGAACGTCACTTCGGCAGGCCTTTAGAGCTTTTTATCAAATATTACCGCGAACTTGACCATCGCAATATCCTCGGAATCGCCGCAACCGGCATATACGGTAACCGCCTCATAAAGCCGGTCGTCACCGGAGTGCCTGAAGAGATCGCGCAGGAGTATGCCACCCTGAAACTTCATTCAACGGCCGGTCCGGTAAACATAATCCGGCTGGGCGGGCGCGGATACTCGATACTTACCCGCGATGAGTCGCGCGCCGGCGCGCGATTCAATTTTGAGGAAAACGATAAATGCTCCGCCGGCACGGGAGAGACTATCGAGAAAATATGCGGCAGGATGGGATTGACATTTGAGCAGGCTATAGGGCTAGCCGAAAATGCCTCCGAGAGTATCCCCATTACAGCTCGTTGCTCCGTATTCGCCAAGACCGAGATGACCCACTTCGCCAACCAGGGCGAGCCGCATGAGAAGCTTTTACTGGGCTACTTCGAGAGCGTCGCCGAAAATGTTTTCAGCCTGTACGACAAATGCAAGGTGGATGGGCCGGTGATCCTTGTCGGGAACGGCGCTCTTATCGGCCCTGTAAGCGCGGCATTCGGCAAGATGGCTTCAGTCCATGTCGAGGTGTCCGGTTATGCGGGAGTGTACGAGGCCGTCGGGGCGCTCTGCTACGCCGCAGGCCGCTCTTGGGATGATAAATTCAAGTGGCCCGCCGATCCGCAATCGCTCATCAAAGCCAAAAAAAAGCGGATTCAAAGCCTGAAACCCACTGCCGACATGAAAGGATCCGTAATACACCTTGAAGATAACACACCGGACGTAGCGCCCAACTCTCCCGCCTTTCTTGGCATAGACCTCGGGTCCACAGGGTCGAAAGCGGCCCTTATCGATGTGAGCACAGGCGCATTAATCGCCGATGTATACCGCAGAACGGATGGTAACCCCGTCGAGGCCGGGAAGGAACTTGTGGCACAACTTGACACGCGCGGCGCGGTCATTGCCATCGGGCTGACCGGTTCCGGCCGTGACGCGGCGGCCACCATCTTCCGGGCCGCATATCCGGACTTAATCTCAAAAATATTTGTCCAGAATGAAATCGTCGCTCATGCATGCGCCGCTATAAGATATGACCCTGACCGAGGGCGAAGCCTCTCGATTGTCGAAATCGGCGGTCAGGATGCAAAGTTCATTAATATCCAGGGAGGGCGGATTATTGAAAGCGACATGAACCGCGCTTGTAGCGCCGGTACAGGGTCTTTCCTGGAAGAACAGGCCAATTTTTACGGCTTGCATGACATCACCCGCTACGGCGAGGTGGCCGCCGGAGCGGCAAATCCCCCTGACCTCGGGCAAATGTGCACTGTATTCGTGGCCGACCTCGCCGCCGAGGCACTGAATGAAGGCTACACCGTCGAGGATATATTCGCCGGCTTTCAGTATTCAGTCATCATCAATTATAAAAATCGAGTAATGGGCAATCGCCGGTTTATGGATCGGATATTCTTCCAGGGAAAACCCGCCACCAACCCTTCACTCGCCGGGACGCTGGCGGCAGTCACAGGCAGGGAAGTCTACGTGCCGCCCAACCCCGGCGCTATGGGCGCTATCGGTATCGCCATGCTGGCAGGCGAGTCGATTGAGGAGCTTGATGATTCCAGACCGTTCGACCTTAAGAAAATAATCGGCGCCCGAATCATTTCAAGACGTACTTTCCGGTGTAACGATCCGAAATGCCGAAATTTGTGCCGGATTGAAACGGCGACCGTAACAGTCGGGGGTGAGCAGCGAAAAGTGGTAAGCGGTGGGAGCTGCCCGAAATATGAAGCCGTCTCTACAGGATCGAGGAAACTCCCAAAGCACGTCCCGAATCCCTATCGAGAACGAAAGGAGTTGCTCGACAATATTCCGGATCGCTCGAATACGGTAAAAAGCGGGCCGACAGTATGCATACCATACGGCCATTATCTCATCGATTATCTGCCGTTTTTCCACGCCTTTTTCAGTAAACTCGGCGCAAACGTGGAGATTGCCCGCTCCGGGCCGGATACCCTCCCGCTGGGAAATCGCAGAGTTTCCGCCAATAACACTTGCACACCGACGAAGATTATGCACGGATTGGCGAAGACCGACGTCGACTACATGTTCATGCCGAAATTCGTGGAGATACCGCGACTTGTTAAAAAGTCGGGAGCCGGCACTTGCCCGATGACCCAGGCCTCACCGGAGATGGTCGAGCTGGCGCTCGAAGCCGAGGGCGCAAAGGTAGACGTCATAAGGCCCATATTCCATTTGGGGAATAGAGGATTTAAATCCCCGAAGTTCATTTTCGAGCTGCGCAAAACCTGGAAAGCGTTCGCCGGAGACCCTGGAATCAGGGCCCGCAGCCTTATCGATTTCGTCGATGCTTACCTCGAAGCACTCCGGGTGCAGCATAATTTCGAGGAGGGGTTATTCGATATAGGCCGCCGATCCCTCGAGTTCGCGCGTGAGGAAGGGTACCCGGTAGTGCTTATCGCGGGCAACTCGCACGTTATCCACGAGCCGATAATGAACGCGGGCATACATGAACTGATAACGAGTAACGGCGCCATAGCGCTTCCGCTCGATTGCTTCCCGATACCGGATTCCATACCGCCTCTCGAAAGGGTCTACTGGGGCACCTCCAACCGCCTGTTGCGCGCGTCGCTTGCCGCCGCGCGTTTCTCGCGCGGCTTTGTATTTCCACTGCTGATCGTAAGTTACGGGTGCGGGCCCAGTTCTTTCGTCGAGCGCCTTTTTAACGATCTTTTCGAAAATTACCCGCATACCGTGCTCGAAAGCGACGGTCACGGAGGCCGGGCGGGTTATATAACCCGTATACAGGCTTTTTTATATTCGGCGCGAAGTTACGAGAAGGGTGAGGTGGATGCCGTACCGCCCGAGAAGATCGCTCGATACGACAGATTCCCGATGCACGGTCCCGAGAAACTGCGAAACTCCAAGATCATCGAATTCTCAGTCGGCCCGAACGGGGGGAAGCATGGCGCGGCAATAAAGCGCTCCGGTGGATACGATGCCGATTATGCCATACCCGCCGAGCCGGTCGGATTTCATATGGGACGTGAGATGTGTTCGGGTAAGGAGTGTTTGCCTTACCAGTTGATCTGGGGATCATTCTGCAAATATCTCGATGACCATCCGCCAAGTGACGATAAGAAGACACTACTGCATAACGTCACCGGATTCGGACCGTGCAGGAACGGTATGTTTCCTCTGGCCGACGAAATAGCGCTCGATAAAATGGGCCTTGCAGAGAAGGTGGAAATCGTGACCTCCGGGTCGTTTAAGGCGTCGCCCGCCCTTGCGGCGGGAAAATGGTTCTCGATAGTCGGTACGGATCTCCTGAACCAGATGCGCTTATATTGTAGGCCGGTGGAGAAAAATCACGGCACGGCGGACAGGTTGTTTGTTGAATATTCCGACCGAATAGCGGAAATACTTGAAAGGCCGATAAAAGACAGTGCGTTTAAAACGATCATCCGTAATTTGCGGTTGATTGAGGATCTTCTTACCGAAGGGGCAATGGATTTCTATGCAATACAAACAAAATCCGAGGCTGCCGATGAGATAAGAACCGTATATCTGTGTGGCGATATTTTTCTTCGCGTCGATGAATGGGGAAGCGATGACCTTGCACGTAAATTGAACGATCTGGGATTGCGCGTTGTGCTTGAGCCGTATGGGGAGATCGCCGAACTCCTCTTGCTTTACAGGATGAAAGACCTCGTCGAGATGGAATCCCGCTTGTTGCAAAATCGCCTCATGCGAATTGCGATGGAGTTCGCCACGGAACGACTGGTAGCGAAAGTAAATAAAGTCCACCCGTGGATCAGGTGGGACGGCATCCGTGAAATTGACCGGGAAAGCAGGCAACTCACGGACGGAACGCCCTTCACCGAAGCCATCGCCACTATCGGCGGCGCATTGCTCGCATGGCGCACACGGCCCATTGACGGCATTGTGGTGGTCGGGCCATGGGGATGCGGCCCGACACTCATCACTGAAGCGCAGCTAAGGCGAAAAACCGAAATTCCGCTGATCTTCGTTTACAACGACGGCGAACCGATTGACGAAACCCGGTTGGCCGGATTCGCATGGCGTTTAAAAAGCCGTCCATCAAGGCAGCTATCTTCTGAGTGAAAAGACCACGCCGATAACTTTGCTAATAGTCGAAAAATGTCCTTGGCGTAATAATATCATGCCGATATAGTAGGCATGTTCGCGTTACATCCGCTTTTGCGCCGGCCCATCATTATCGGGCGATACCCGGCCATGGTTAGGCGGATCGTGATTTTTTATAACAAATATTGGGGATTGACGGGAGGTTTTCGGAGTATTAGGTTAAAATTGTGTCTGAGAGGCCTGCCTGCCGCAGGCAGGGATCAATGTCTCCGTTTTTTCCCGTTAGTTGTTGCAGAAAAACGCAATCACTTTTTTGACGGGGGAGGTGGCACTTGATCAAGTTTACCAAACCGCATATGCGGCTTATAATTGTCCGGAAGGGCGGCTTGCCGCATAATTTCAGATAAAGCTAATTTTGGGTTCAGGAGGAGGTTTTTTGAAAGCTGAGATAATTTGGCCACTTGTAGCTACGGCTGTTTCATTTTCTTTTGTTGTTATTGCAATGGGAGATGATCCGGACGAGTCGGATCACCTTGAACGAAAGTTCAAGAAAAGTAAAGCGGCAATTCTGGTCGATATGTTCAAAAGGATGCCTTCGATATGGTTTCTTAAGCGGAAAGCTAAAAAGCTTGTAGCGTCGTTGCCCGGATATAAGAAGTTTGTCCCGTTACCGGATTCAAATATAATTTATTCGTGGATCGAGAGTCTTTGCAGCACTCCGCACCGGCGACCGGGTACGGCAGAGAACCGTCAGGCCGAAAATTGGATAGCGGATCGATTTCGCGAGTTCGGCCTCGAAAACGTAAAAATGGATCCTGTGGAAATGACGGTTTGGGAGGCAAAACGGTGGTCGTTGACGGTCCGGGGCAAAAAGATAGACAGTTTTTTTGTGGTCAA
>CAZDAF010000119.1:6495-10045 GCA_964503115.1 uncultured bacterium | reverse complement strand
CTCCATCAATGCCTTTTCACCATTAACTTGAGAATTTTGCTGAGAATATGGTAGTTGAAGCTTCTTGTGTCGTTGGCATGATCACCGGCCCAATTCCGTCCTGACAGCTTCCGCTATGTGACCGGATCGCAATTCCTCGAGCACCAGGTATTTTGCTCCCATTTGCTCGGCCAGCTTTTCGGCTTTGCCGAAAGCGCCCATACGCTTCTCCTCGGCGTCGATAACCAGGGTTTTCAATCGCGGCTCGCCGTTCAAAGCGTCCGCCACCGCATAAAGCTCATCATACAGGCGGGAATGGAATATACCTTCGTATGAGCGACGGGTGTCGGCGCCGACGTTGGCACGGCCATCGGTGATGAGGACAAGCAACGGCAGCAAGTCCGCATTGCGTCGCAGGCTGTCGTTGACCACTTCGTATCCATGCAATAACCCCGCGCAAAGCGGCGTTTTGCCGCCCGTGGGGAGTTCTTCGAGCTTCTTTTTCGCCAACTCGATACTGTCCGTCGGAGGTAGCAGGAGTTCGGACCCGTCGCCTTTGAAAGCTACCATGCATACTCTGTCCCGTTTCTGGTAGGCCTCCATCAGCAGGTACATAATTGCGCCCTTCGTTTCCGTCATCAGCTTCGTTCCCATCGAGCCTGAAGCGTCCACCACAAAAACCAGGAGGGTGCTTGTTTTGCGCTCGCGAACTTTTTCGCGAATGTCCTGCGGCTTGATGCTTATTGCCAACGGGCCTTTATCGCGGCGAATCTGGTAAGGCGCTGCGGCGCGCAACGTGGCGTCGAGTGCAAGATCGTCTTCGCCGCGCAGCATTGTCGAGCGTACGTACCTGCCGCTTTTTCGTTGAGTACGGGTCCTATGCCGGCGACCGCTTGATTTCCTCATATTTTTATCGCGGTCGTGGCGAATGTCACCGGTGCTGATGGGAACAAGTTTTCCAACGTCGAAAATTTCTTCGCCTGTTACGGCGACGGGCTGCTGAGCCGTCTCATCGGGTTCTTCTTGCTGACCTTCGGCGGCTTCGGACTGGGTCGCTTGCATGTCGCGGTCGAGTTGTTCGGCTCCTTCTTCCCCTTGCTGCATGCCGGTTTCATCGGGATCGCCGGAAAGTTCCTCCTCGTCGGCAGCGCCTTCCTGATCTTCGTCAGGTTGATCGTCTTTCTCCTCGGATTGGTCTTTTTCCTGCTCTTGGGGCAACTCGTCTTCGAAGGTATGACGGGCGCGATGTGGTAGCGCCAGGTATGCAGCAAGCCGGATGTCGCGGTCGGTTATCTCCGTCCTGCCCATATAGGCAGCTATGGCTCTTGACGCCTTTTCGATTATGATATCCGCTCGATGCCCAGCCACGCCGGAATCGCGGCAAATTTGTGCAATCCGGTCGAGTTGTTCCTCGGTCGGAAACACACGATCAAACGATTGGATGGCTTCGGCTATGCGTCGCTTTTCCTTATTTTCTTCGTCGCGCCAATTTTCCAGGAAGGATTCGGGATTTTCCTCGAATGCATCGCGCCTCTTGAGAATTTCCACCCTTTGTGCGGGGTCGTTTATGGAATCTATCCGGACACACAGGCCGAAACGGTCCAAAAACTGCGGCCTGAGTTCCCCCTCCTCCGGGTTCATGGTTCCCACCAGCACGAATTCCGCAGGGTGAACGTAGCTGATGCCTTCCCGCTCGACGATGTTTATACCGCTCGCAGCGACGTCCAGAAGCAAGTCCACGAGATGATCGTCAAGAAGATTGACCTCATCCACGTAAAGTATCCCACGGTGCACATTAGCCAACACACCCGGCTGAAAACGCTTTATGCCCGATTTGAGCGCATGCTCGAAATCAATGCTTCCAACCAGACTATCTTCCGTTGCGTTAACAGGGAGCGTGATGAAAGGCACTTTTCCCGTCTCCGTCTCGAGTTCGGAATTGTCCGCTTTCTTGCTTCGGCATTCGTCGCACAAGCCGTGGTCAGGCGCGTCGGGATCGCAGCCATAGGGACAGCCCCGGGCAATTTTTATCATGGGTAGCAATTCCGCCAAAGCCCGGGCGGCAGTGCTCTTGGCCGTGCCTTTCTGCCCCATTATCAATACGCCCATTACCCCCGGGTGGATGGCGTTGATAACCAAGGCGAGTTTCAACGCATCCTGCCCCACCAAGGCAGTGAATGGAAAAACGGGGGGCTTATAATCGACTACGCTCATGTGCAAACCTTACTCAGCGAGACTATTGGCGGTGCTTTGACACGTATCCGTCCTGATGATCAGCGGCCCGATGCTCGCGGGACCCGCCTCTCATAGCGGCCTGCACCATATCCATGTCCAGAAGTATTTCCTCGAATGGTTTGCGGCGCACACGGTGATAAAGAGCGAGTTCGGCGCTCGAAATAACGTCGTCTTCCGTAGCATAAGAACTGCCGTGGAAAGCTGCCATGGTTTTGGCTGACTTCATCATCACCAGGTCCGCGCGGTGACCGTCCACGCCTATCTCGATGGCTATGCTCGCTATTTTCTCGAGTATCTGGTTCGGCATATCGACCTCGGGTAATAATTTTCTCGCGGCAACGATTTTTTCGGCGAGCTTTTCCTCTTCCGCTTTCCACTGTTTGTAAAACTCCTCCGGGTCGGTTTCGTAAGCTCCCCACCTTTTGACGACCTCGACGCGATCATTGAGATTCGCAATACCGGTGATTGCCACGCACAAGCCGAAGCGGTCTAAAAGCTGAGGTCTGAGTTCGCCTTCTTCCGGGTTCATGGTACCGACGAGAATGAATTCCGCCGGATGCGAGTAACTGACTCCTTCCCGCTCGACCGTGTTGACGCCCATCGCGGCGCTGTCCAGCAGGATGTCCACTATGTGGTCGTCGAGCAGGTTCACTTCGTCCACGTAAAGAATTCCCCGGTTCGCCTGGGCCAATACGCCTGGTTCGAAGCGTTTTTCACCTTTTTTTAGAGCGTGCTCGAGGTCGAGTGTGCCGACCACGCGATCTTCAGTGGCGTTGATAGGCAATTCGACGACTTTTGTCCGGCGCTTGGCACGAGGAAGTTTTTCTCCCTGGGCGCGCTCCATGCATTGAGGGCAATATTTCGCTGGTACGTCAGGATCGCAACTGAACGAACAGTCCTCAACAACGTCTATTTCAGGCAAAAGCGCCGCAAGGGCGCGGACGGCGGTGCTCTTGGCAGTGCCCTTCTCGCCTCGTATAAGCACCCCGCCGATTCGAGGGTTTATAGCGTTAAGAATAAGACCCATTCGCATCTGATCTTGACCCACAAGGGCCGTGAATGGAAAAGTTAATTTCATTGCACCTGTTCCCTTTCCGATGTTTTGATAAAGGATTTCACGTTTCCGTAGCAGTTGATAGTACCGGCGAGGGAAGCAATTGTCAACGCGACCGCTGTGATGCGTGGGTTATTGTATTCTATCGACAGTGTGTGCTCGGTACGCCGTGCTAATGTCGTTTGCATACGTTGCGGAAATCCGCAAAAATAACACCATCGGTATGGTAAAAAAATGAGTGCGGTTAGTAAAGAGACGAGGAGTAAGAAAAGCCGGGAGTTT
>CAZDAF010000119.1:0-6485 GCA_964503115.1 uncultured bacterium | reverse complement strand
GTTTTGGTGCGAATTGCATATAATTCCTCCAAAAGGCTGGGCGGAGGCCGTTGCGGGGTACCTTTTCGAAGCGGGCGCCCAAGCCGTCGAGGAACGCCGGGAAAGTGAAAAGGCTGTTCTGGTAACTCATTTTCCTCACGATAAATCTCTAAACGACCGGCTCGCCATGCTTGGCACATACCTTGCGCAAGTTGCGCGCTTTTCGGGTGCGAAAAAGCTGCCGAAAATCATGTTGCGGAAGATTAAAGACCGCCCGTGGGTGGCTGAAGCGAGGCGGAGTTTCAGGCCGGTCGAGTTGGCGCCGGGCGTCATGGTTGCGCCGTCGTGGAAAAAAGTAAGGGAAAAAACCGGAGAAAGAGTACTGGTTATTGACCCCGGTGAAGCTTTCGGCACCGGTTTGCACTCCAGCACCAAGCTGTGTGCAAAACTAATGATCGAGGCCATGAGCCGTTTTGAGGCGCCGAGCGTACTTGATGTGGGCACGGGAACGGGAGTACTCGCAATGGTCGCAGTAGCAAAAGGCGCCGCGCAAGTTACCGCCAACGATATTGATCCGAAGGCCGTCGAAGTTGCGGCCGAAAACTTTAAAAAAAACGCATGTGTGGTCAACCTTACAGCCACCGCCATCGAAAGGATGAGGAAAAAATTTCACGTCGTTGTGGCGAATATATTGCTTGAGGAACTTGAAAGGCTTGCGCCGCACCTGTTACGCGTAACCGTGCCGGAGGGGGTAGTTGTGTTAAGCGGCCTGCTCACATCGCAGGCCGAACAAATGCGCCGGCGGATGAGCGAGTTCGGGGTGAAAAAAAACTGGCGCCTGATCAGTAATGGGTCATGGTGCGCGATGGGATTTATCAAGCCATGAAAAGATTTTACGTGCCGCCGGACGCAATAGTGGATGGCGTTGCTTATCTGGAGGCTGATCAGGCGCGTCGATTGGCGCGGGTGCTGCGCATGAAACCGGGCGACGAGGTGATAGTATTCGACGGGAAAACCGAGTTTATAGCCCGGATCGCCACGATCAGATCCAGGGAAGCCACGCTGGAGATTGTTCGGGAAATTAAGCCCCGGTCACGTGCGCCTTTCAAAATGTGCCTTGCGCCGGCGTTGATAAAAGCTCCAAGGATGGACATGGTGATCGAAAAGGCCACCGAACTCGGTGTGGAAAGGATCATACCGGTCGAAACCGCCAGAAGCGTTCCCCGGCCGGGGCCGGGACGTATCGAGCGGTGGCGAAAGATAGCCGCCGGCGCAGCCTCGCAATCGGGCAGAAATGACATCCCCGTCATCGAGCGACCCGGATCGTTCGATAAAATCGTCGTAGACAAGGCTGATCTTAAGGTGCTTATGTGGGAAGGTGAGCGTAAGGTCGGTATCGAGCGGGTGCTTCGGAAATGGAAGAAAATCGGGAAAAAACCGGCTCAGCCCGAGGTGATGCTGATGGTCGGCCCGGAAGGAGGATTCACTTCGGAAGAAGCGGCCATGGCGTTTGATGAGGGTTGGATGTCATGGGGGCTGGGCGATGCGGTTTTAAGGGCGGAAACCGCTTCATTGGCAGGCGCCGCCATACTTATAAACGCGCTTGCCGGCCGGCTCGGTTGATGGTTAGGGCAGGCCCTTGACCCATCGCCTGTCAGTGGTGTATTTTCGTTTTATCGACTAATGTGGACTTAAGGGGAATGTAATGCTCTGTCCCAATTGTGGATACCTCATTACGAAACGAACGAAAAATTGCCCCAAGTGCAATCATGTGCTGCCGGACGAGACCGGCGAGTGGTCGGAAGAGTCCAGTGTAGAGATTCGTGCGCCTGAAGAAGAACCCGCCGGCGACGTCGGGCCGAGTGTCGAAAAAACCGGGAAACAGGAGGATGAAGAAAAGCCTTCCGAGAAACCGGCTGCTCACGAGGGTGAAAAGAAGACTTCACCGCCCGTCGAAAAGGAGGTTGCGGCTGAAGAGGAAATTCCGCCAAGCGAGTCACCCGAGCCTGGTCCTTTATTTCAGCAGGAAGAAGTCGTCCCTCCAAAACCGGACCTCCGAAAAGAGCGTGAGAAGGATCAGCCGCCTCAGACCGATCGAAAGGGAGAACATCAGTCTGAAAAACCGGTGCATAAGGTGGGCCCTTCTTATACAGTGCCGGAACCTTATCAGGCTGAGAGTGCGACTTTTTCCTCCGAATTGGGCACCGATTGGATTGACAAGTACGCTCGTTCACATGTAGAGAAAATACCGGAGCGCGCAGGGCTGGGTGTGCGGTTTTGGGTCGGCCTTCTGGATTGGATGCTGCTGTTAGCGGTGGGTGTTGTGGTTCTGGTGGTCGGCAGGTTGGTACTGACACTTCTAGATGGCACGCTGCAATCACCATGGGAATTGTTAAGAATACTCGGCTGGCCGGCGGGCGGCCTGTGGTTCGTTTTGGTGGTTTTCTACTTTACCATTTTTGTCGGTACCACGGGCCAGACGCCCGGCTCCCTGGCGATGGATGTGCGAGTGATTGATGTTGCAACCGGTCGACCGCCCTCGATAGGAAAGGCTTTCTTAAGAGCGATGGCGTACCTGGGTGGGATGGCGGCACTGGGGGCGGGTAGCTGGAAAGCCATCCTCAGCCCCGAGAGGCTCACGTGGCACGATCAGGTGGCCGGCACAAGAGTGGTACCGGTGCTTAGGATATAATTTTTAACGCTGTATTGTGCCTGTCGTGTCGAATCCCGCTTGTTTTTAAGGTATTATGCTGCCGACGGTATACCGAGAATGTTTCATCATGATGTTATAGTGGTTGGCGCCGGTCTTGCCGGAATGCGCGCCGCTATCGAGGCGGCCAAGTCCGCAAGCGTCGGAATGATAACCAAGGTTTATCCCACCAGAAGTCATTCAGGCGGCGCCCAGGGTGGTATCAACGCGGTTCTCAATCCTCGAGACAGTTTCGAATCGCACATGTACGATACCGTCAAGGGTTCCGATTGGCTTGGCGACCAGAACGCCATCGAAATTTTTGTCGAACAGGCGCCGCGCGAGGTCTATGAACTGGATCGTATGGGTGTGAACTTCAGCCGGGATGGGCAAGGTCGCATCGGGCAGCGAAAACTCGGTGGCGCCGGTTTCCCCCGATGCTGCTACGCGGCGGACTTGACCGGCCACAGAATACTGCACGTATTGTACGACCAGCTTATCAAGAGCAACGTCGTCGTTTACCCCGAGTGGTTTGTTAGCAATTTGTTTGTTCAAGATGGCCGTTACGCAGGGTTGGCGGCCTATAACTTACGAGACGGTACGGTGTCTGCCTTTCGTGCGCCTGCCGTAATCCTCGCCACGGGCGGCTACGGCCGCACGTTCGCACGCACCACCAACAGCCACATTGTTACCGGTGACGGCATGGCTTTGGCCTTTCGCGCCGGCGCGGCGTTGTGCGACATGGAGTTCGTCCAGTTTCACCCGACAACTTTGTTCGGCACGAACATACTCGTCAGCGAAGCCGTACGCGGTGAAGGAGGATACCTGAGGAACAACAAGGGAACTCGCTTCATGACCGATTACGCGCCCGACAAGATGGAACTCGCTCCCAGAGATATCGTCAGCCGCTGTATACAGATGGAAATTCGCGCTGGTAATAGTTTCGAGGACGAATACGTTCATCTGGACGTTACTCATTTCGGCATGAAAAAAATCCTCGAACGCATTCCACAGGTGCACGACCTCGCAAAGAAGTTCGCAGGAGTCGAAATATCGAAAAAGCCCATGCCGGTGCAACCTGCGCAACACTACTCGATGGGAGGGATTCGGATCGACGTAAATGGCCGGTCGAACATAGCAGGGCTGTTCGCGGCGGGCGAATGCGGTTGCGTAAGTATCCACGGCGCAAACAGGCTGGGCGGTAACAGCCTTATGGAGACCCTCGTTTTCGGCAGGCGCGCCGGAGCGGCGGCGGCAAAGTTCGTTCGTGACACCGGAGTTGCTCCGTTTCCGGGGGATTTCGCACGTGAAGAAACGGTCCGGTTCGGTAAGATCATAGCCCGCAAAGGTTCGGAGAAGGCGCCTGCGCTTCGAAGGGAATTACAAAATACTATGACGCGACATGCCGGAGTTTTCAGAAACGGCGCGGACGTTAAAACAGGACTAAAAAAAGTGCGACAGTTGAAGAGCAGGTTCCGTCGAGTCGGCTTGATGGATAAGAATCTTGTCTATAACACCGAGCTTATAGATTATCTGGAACTGGGAAACCTGCTCGATCTCGCAGAAATTATAGTGATGGGGGCATCGAATCGCACTGAAAGTCGTGGCGCTCACTTCAGGGAGGATTTTCCACAGCGAAACGACAGCGATTGGCTCAAACACACCATCGTAAAGAAAAGCGAGAACGGAAAACTAAAAATCAGCTACAAGCCGGTCGGCATCAGCAGGTTCCCACCTGAAGAAAGAGGTTATTAGGCGTGGCTGTCTATACTTTCAGAGTATCGCGATTTCACCCCTCGCAAGATAAAAAAGCACACTTCAAAAACTACAAGGTCAAGTTGCTCGAAGGCGCCACGGTTTTGGACGGGTTAATAGCCATTAAAGAGAATCTGGATCCCACCATCGCTTTTCGGCGCAGTTGTCGTAGCGCCATTTGCGGTAATTGCGCCGTTCGCGTAAACGGCAAGGCATCTCTGATTTGCGATTTGCAGGCGTCAAAGGTCGTTAGTAATGGTATCATTGTTCTTGAGCCATTGTCGAACTTTAAAGTAATTCGCGATCTTGTTGTTGATCTTGCTCCATTCTGGGACGCCGTTGAGAAGGCGTTGCCGTGGCTGATTCCCGATCCGAAAAAAAATCCGCCGGAAAAAGGGCACAAGATAGTTCCGGGCGATGATTTCATCGGTCTGGGCAAAGTTGACGTTTGTGTGTTGTGCGCCGCCTGTCATTCCGATTGCCCCGTGATCGGGAACCATCGTGACTGGCCCGGCCCCATATATAATGTGAAGACGGCGCGTTTTATACTGGATGCGCGCGATCATGACATGGGCAGACCGGCGCGGGCGGTTGATGCGGGGTTGGATTTGTGCACTTCACCCCGGACATGCCCCGTTGATTGCCCCAAGGGAATAGATCTGTATAAGGACGCTTTTCAGATGGTGAAGAAAGCTGCGGGCAGACGGCGCAAGTAGAGTAATGGACTATCGAGTAATCGCCGTTGTTGTTTCCTGGAATCTCTGTGATCGGGTTTTGCGTTGTGTGGATAACCTTGCCGGCGCGGCCGCCGTCGAGCGCGTTATTGTTGTGGACAACGGCAGTTCGGACGGGACTGCTCGGGTTGTAAAAGAAAGGTTCCCATCGGTCGAGGTTATTGAAAATGAACATAACATAGGCTTTGCTGCCGCCGCCAATAAAGGAATAGGTCGCGCTATCGAGTTGGGAGCCGATTTTGTTCTGATGGTCAACAGCGATGTCGAGGCGCCGGCCACGGCGGTGCGACGGCTCGTCGTAGCGGCGACGGAAGAAGAAGCGGCGGCGGTGGGCGCAAAGCTGCTCCGCGAAAACGATCCTTCAAGGCTCGATGGAGCATGGGGTATAATAAACTGGCGTAACTTTATATCGCGGGTGGAAGGAGAAGGGAAGCCTGACGGGCCGACTTATTCACGCCGGAGAAAAGTTGACTATCCGCTGGGCGCGTTTTTACTATTACGCGCCGAAGCGATCCAAAAGGTCGGTATGTTCGACGAATCATACTTCGCTTATCACGAGGAGATGGAATTATGTGAAAAGCTCCGCCGGGCGGGTTTTTCCGTCGTATACGAACCGGTGGGGGTACTGCACGGCGCACGAGAAAGCGTTCGGGCTGCCGGGGCGCAGCTAGCGCGAGAATATCTGCTCGCCAGAAACAGCGTCCGCTTCGTTCGATCCTACGGCGCCTTTTTACAAAAGGTCAAGTTCTGGTCTTTTGTGGTAGCGGCATCTTCGCTGAAGTTTCCGGCGGCGCTTATAAGAGGCGCCTTGCGCGCTCACATCGCCAACATACACGGCTGGTGGGACGGCCTTCTAAATCGGCCATTCGACCGGAAGCTTCAGGTTCGTTATCGTCTGATCCATCCTTCTTTTGATAAAGTAAATCGGACCGAGAAGGTTTGAATCCCTGATCATTCAACTCCCATCGTGACGGAATGCGTACGCATTTTTATATAGGCTGGTAAATTCGGAAAAAACCGATACTCTCAGGGAAATTTACCAAGAGTGTTGATTATGTGGAAAGAAACCGGCAAATTCGGTAGTGTTCTCGATAATAGGGCCGAGTTTGATGAGACATGGCGGAAATTTTGCGCAACTGCTGTGAAGCAAAGGCGTGATTTGAAGGGCGCCGGTTTTATTAATCGCATTACCAGGCGCACTAAATTTAAAAATGAAGCGACCGAGCGTCGCTTTCGTGAAAAGGAAAATCGTGTAAACACCGCCATAGCGCTGGGTGTACCCGACCGAGTACCCGTTATAACCAACGGGTTGAGTTTTTACCCCGCTT
>CAZDAF010000118.1:0-10054 GCA_964503115.1 uncultured bacterium | reverse complement strand
CCGGTCAAGGCTGAAACGGCAAGGTCACCGATAGCAACAATTTCAATAAGCCCTAGCGTTCCATCTGCTATCGATGCCGCCGCATCGGCTAATGATGTCGGAAGTCCCATCTATTGCTCCGCTACAACGAGTCCTTGTGTGGCTCGTCGAAGTTTATCGTTTTGTCTCTCAAGACCTTTTTTAACAGCTCTTTCTATCGTTTGAGGATCGCCGCCAGGTGCATCGATTTTTATATTGACTCTTGCGTCAATTGTTTGTTGCAGACCTCCGCCCTTTCCTCCTGCCATCATTGTTTGTGTCGCCCATTCGGCTTGTTCGCCACCCGCCAAAGACGGATCTATGTTTTCGGCTAATTGTCCTGCTTTCCCATATTTGGCAATGTTTCTTTCCGTTTTTTCCAAGGCTTTTTGATTGGCTTCGGCTATTGCTTCGGGCGTTTCTTTTCCATGCCATCGTTGATAATCGCTTTCCCATGCGCCTTTGTAATCAATTCCTTCTCGCCTTGTTTTTAGATCAGCTATCTTTGCGTCTAACCAAGAAGTATCAAATCCCAAACCTATTTTATCGGCCAACCAATTAAAGGCTTTAGCCAGTGCTCGTACTGCTCGCCATGCGCTTTCAACGCTTCTTGTAATTAATTCCTCGGCTCCTGCTACCATCGAATCACGGAATCTATATATTGCCACACCGATAGCAGTAAAAACGCCTAATAATGTACTGGCAGCACCACCAATCGCTAAAATTGCGCCTTTAATTCCACCAAGTATTTTTAATGCTCCACCAAGTATTTTCATTGCTGGGCCAGCGGCAGCCGCAAGCGCTCCCAATTTCACCGCCCATTCCAATGTGGCTTTATCTAATCCTTCTAAATATTCAAGCAAAGGCGTTAAGTAGTCTTTAATCAATTTATCGACCATAGGAAGCATGGTATCGCCCAAACGTTGAGCTAATGTCATCATTTTGCGTTTTGTTCTATCCCATGCGTAACCTTCCTTATCTATTCCTTCCGTTATCTCTTTATGTGCTGTTACCATCTGACCAGAATTGGTGGTCATCTCTTTCAATGCTTCATTATATTTTTCTGTTCGACCTCCTAATAAAGCGGTTGCCAGTACAAGCCCCTCTGTTCGACCTCCCAATACTTTTTGAAATTCTTTTGAATTTTCAGTGCTATCCTTAAGCAATTGGAGCATCGGCATAAAACCGATTTTTTTCATCATTTCTGCGACTGTTGAATAACTAGTACCTAGTTTTTTATTTGCTTGGCTGACAACCTTTTCCATCAGCGGGGTTTCTTTCATGAGTTGCACATAAAGGCCTCGCATTTGTGTAGCTACCTCGGCGACGTTCCCAGTGACCCCAGCCCCAGCCGTCATAGTAGCAAATAATTCCTCTTGAGAAATATTTAAATCTTTTGCAAGCGGTGCTACCTTTCCCAAACTCGCCGCCATCTCATCGAATGGCGCTTTAATGGCAAGCTTATTCGCAACAAAAGCAAGATCTGCTAAGTGCTCGGTTGCTTCGGCTGTGTTGTCTCCGTAAACTTCGGTGAGCGAAGCCAAGAGATTTAGTGTCTGCTCTGTCGTTGCGAGTCCTGCTTGAGCTGCTTTTGCAACTACTCTAAGTCTGTCAAGAGTATTGACGCCATCTCCCCATGCTGAAATAGCAGCGTACATGCCGTCAGACAACTCGGCAGTGGAAACCCCCGTTTCTATTGCGAGATCCTGTATGCCTTTTTTAAGTTCTAATACTCTTTCTGTTTGGCCAGGAATCAATGTGGCCACGCGAGCCATGTTTTTATTAAAATCTCTTGCGAATTTCAACGAAGCCAAACCTGCGGCGGCCAAAGGCAATGTGACTCTTGTCGATAATTTGTTGCCAATATCGTTGAATGATTTTCCTAATCTGCGTAAATTGTCCCTGGATTTTTTAACTGCCCTATCGAGCTTTTGGGCGGATTTGACAGCCTTCTTTCCAATGGCGCTATCGAATCGCTTGCCAGCGTCAACAGACGCTTTACTTAATTTGTCCAGTCCCTTGTCCAGTTTTTTGATCGCATTTTGGGCCTTGCGAGTATCGAACTTTACAAGATAGACTTTTTCAAAATCGGCCATTCAATTATCCATTATCCATGTCGAGGCATATTTGCATGTATTCCTCGCAATCAAAAAAATCCACAATAGACCAGGCGGCTACATCAGCGGGATTTAATCCCCAGAATCTAGCCGCGTTCAATATTCGTATTGTAGGAGTGTCTAATGAGTTTTCTCTGTCTATGCCTTTGTTTTGTTTTGGGGGGGTTGGCCGGTATCGCCGGTTTCCTCCCCTTCCAATAAAGGGTTTACGTATTTTGGAAAGTTCGCGGCAAGCGCGTAAAATATCGCCGTATAAACTTCCATCGGATCTTCTAGCGCATACTCACTGATACCAGTCGGCCCGGCTTCCAATCTGATACCATCAATTTCTATTATAGCGCCTGATAGCATATCCCTGGCAAGAGATTGAAGCTTTTCCCATTTGATCGTTTCGGGTATGATCTGAATCAGCCCCTTGACATCGATGCCGCTTTCATCGTTTCCGAATCCGATAATGAGAGGCACAAGAATTGGAATAAATGCTTCGTGAAATACTTTCAACCCTGTTTCAGCATTCATCAATTGGAAAGTGTATTTTCTCGATTCGTCAAATAGCGTTTTACCTTCGATTACTTTTATCTTAGACATGAAATTGCCCTCCATCGGCTGAATTTGTCTATTGCAAGTTTTTCATCCCATTGAGCCATATAAGGCGTGGCATAGCGAAAGTATAGGTAAACAGTCCTGGGAATTTGTGGCGATTCCACATGGGAGTTCCTACCACGTGACAAGCCGTGCCTGTAGCGGAGCCAAGCCCGTTGGTGGCTTTGTCAATAACCGACATCGGAAACGGTATCCCTGTCAGTTCAAGCGCTTCTATTCCGGCGCATGAGGCCGAGCCGTTGAGCAAATCGATTTCAATTATCCCGCTTGTATTTTGATTTCGCACGAATACGCCTTTGCCAGTGAGACTCATTACAAGGCGCATTTGTGGATTGCTATGATATGCTCGGACGGCTTCGACACCTTGTATTTTCAGTGGAGGTACGCCATAGAATATCTCAATATCTTCCATGTTCCACGGAACATAAGAGGTTTTCTCTTTCAGTCCCGCGATGGATTTTATTAATTCCAATGCTTGAGACATCTATACCGCCTTTGGGGTGAAAAGGGACCCCGGGGGAAATGACAAAAACCCCGGGGTCCCAAGGAGGAAATTAAGCAGTCGCCAGGGCGTAGGAGCCGCCCTTAATATCGAGATAGACCGATACGAATACCCATTCAGGGACACCGGCTTCTCGACCTCTGGTTATTACGGGGCGCTTCATGACTCGGCAATAATTGCCGTGTACGTCGAAGTTAGGAGCGGCAACATCAAGCGCGGAAATGCTGAACACTTCTCGGCCTTCGAGCAACTCATACATTTTATCACTCGATGCGCCAGCTTCAAGGAATTGAATCCTTATCTGCCCGGCTCTCGATGGGTTTTCGACCAGAATCCCAGTCCCATCGGCAACGGTTTGGACGGTAACTTCATCCTCGTCCATTTCGGCTTCGAATAGTTCCAAGCCTTCAATCTTATGTTCGCCATCAATCGTGACGGTCACATTGTTGATCGAATGAGGAACATAGTTTTTTCTATCTTTGTATGCGGCCATGACTTACTCCTTAAACCGTGAAGGACATCGTCAATGTGATGTCGTTGACCGAACTCAGAACCGTGGCCGAGAATACATTAGACAACGTCATGGTATGCGTTGCCTTTGTCGCCGCCGTGAAATCAGAGGCGCTCGGCATGTTCCACACGTATGTATTCGGATCAAGCACCTTTCGATCCGCAAGCACATCGGCCCATTTGGATATGATGCCTTTGATTGCTTGAATGTCTGAATCCGAAAACGTGACAACATCGTTTGCAATCATATAGGCATATATTTCTTCTGAACATTTCGCGGCCATGTAACTCTTGGCGATCATGATCCGCATTTCGTTTCCACCCGCAGCGAGGCCGTGTCTCAGGTGTGTTACGGTGGAGGGCGTGATCAAATAATCATAGCCCTTGTCGTCGAGAGCGCTCCGCTCGGTTGCGGTCAAAGGAACAACAGTCGTATTGTCCGCGCCGAGTCCCGACTCGGATACGCCAGATAAAGCGGTAAGAGCGAAAGACCTCGAGCCCTCGGCGACCTGCAATACCTCGCCTATGATCGCCGCGTCTGGATGTTGATCCGCCGCAGCTCCGTTATCGGTGTTGTGCTCGGTATATGTCAGGTGCGTTTTTTGATGGGAGAGAGCTTCAATCTGATATCCCGCGTCCGTGGTGTCGCCAGAATCCTTGCCGTTTTCGTCGTTGACGACAAGTAGCAAAATTTTATCAAGAGCGTTGATCGCGGTTGAAAAAGCTACCTGTTGAGCGGTAGATCCTCCGCGCTCGCAACAGATAAACGGGGTGTTGTCTACCGCGAATATCCGCGAAGCCGCAGCGCCTAATGACTCCGCGTCCAGTCCACCTTGAGCAAACGAGCTGCCGAGATAAGCGGAGCCAGTCAGATCTGTTCCGCTATCAGGCGAAGCAATCGAAACCGCGTCAGCCGACGTGCCTGTATTGTCCGAGGTGATAGTGACTCTGTCGTACGAATCGAGAGCACACGTGTACGCGGCTCCAAGCGTAGACAGGGCAAGCGCGGCCTGAATCGAGGCGCATACCTCGGCCATTGTGGTATCACCCGTAAAATCAGGACTGATATCCTCTGTCGATGCTCCTTCCGTGAGTTTGAATTTTGCGGTGTTGGTCAACGCGGCATACACACTTGCAACCGTGGTAGCATTGGGACATACGCAGTACGCAGCACTTGCAGTTTTGATCCACCTGCCAATATATGCCTCGGCGGGGTTGTAATTCTGACCCCACAGCGCCGCGCACCAGTTTGCTTGATCGGTTGATGCCGTCAAGTCGGTCGCATAACTAGATCGGGTTACGATCCGATACTTTTTATCAAGCGGTACATCCGCATGGTCGACCAGCAACAAGGGCACGGTAAATTTAGCCTGGCTTGCTGGCGTAGCGGATAGCCCGATTGATACGTTGACAAGGTCTTGAACATTCATTTCTATTCTCCTATGTTGGCTATTTCACGCTTCGGCGTGTATGTTTATTGATAACCAGTATCGTCGATGGTCCATTCATAGCCTCCCGATTCTAGGGTTAGCTTGATTTCCTCGACAACAGCGTTGGTTTCGTCTAATGAAAACTCGACATTGACATCAAACGTACAAATCATTTGATGGTGATAATTTATCCGATCATCGTCAAAGGTAGTCAAATCAGTTATCGATTGCACTTCATTGAATTCGCATTGCTGCGCAAATACCGCCCGGATTATTGGATTCTGCTGAGCGGCAACGGCAATCGCGGCCAGCTCGTAAAGCCCGTCTTGACTATCCCAAAGATCAATTGTCGCAGTGAAAAAATGTTTTTGGTATCCCTTTCGATTTGCAACGTACGACGTTTTGGTGGTCAGATCTTGATGTCCCACTTGTTGAGGTATCGCGGCTGACAGCGCGTAAGTGAAATAAGGGTCTTGCTTCGCTCGCGCCTTGGCATCAGGATAGCGATATTCCCGCGCATCGTTGACGCCAAATTGTTTGCCGCACGCTAGCAACCATGGCTTGACAGTAGTATTGGGGTTCATGACAATATTTTCCACCCGGCTCTACCAGGGCGTTTGATCAGGGGACGGAATGACTTTTTTAACCTTCCTGTCTTGATTCTATTTACAGCAATGTTGACATCATATGCCATTCTTAGGCCGACCTGTTGTAAATCTCGACCCAGCCCATGACCGCTAATGTATTTGCCAACCGCCCTAAAAATAGGGTTTTGCCAATATCGATGATTGCGAGCGGCCTTCTCGACAAAGCGAGCGGGCTTGATGCCGCGATCCGTTCCGTCGTTTTGATACTTAGCTACGTGTTGGACTTTCGTCCGTGATTTTGTCGGATACTCCCCTTCCGCCCTTATCTCGATTGTCATGCCGTCGAGTTCTTTTAACCTTTTTCGTAGACTCTCGAACATCATTATCCTTGTCTCCAGGCAGCGGAATATCGATAGATATTATCTCCGCATCGCGCAAGGCGCGAAGCTGATTGACCACGTTTTGATCCTTTAGATCGAAATTATATCCGCGCTCGCCCGGATAAATAGGCGTGAAATCACGCTTTGATTTGTCTTTGTCGGTCTTCGTGCATATTGACGTTGCTCTCCAACTTTTGATTTGCATTGTTTTTCTCCTACCATGTTTTTCCAGAAAAGGTCGGGATATGCGTCGACGTTTCGCCGTCGCCTTCGATATTGTCCTGATTGTCGTCTGTCCATAATGGCAATTTTAGAATGATTCCCAATTGCGACTCATACTCAGCCGAGAGAAACTTTCTCTCATCATCTGTTTGCACGTCGCCCGAATTGAGCGCAAGATACGCCATGCGAGTCATTACAGCGTCCAGTATCACTGTCTGTCCTACAAGCCTTTGAATATCCAATCCTTCGCTGAGACACCAATTGTAAACATGCCTTTCGGCCTGTTGTTGCACTCTTGCGAGACGATCCACTGGATTAGTCAACAGATCGTAATAACGTGGATAGCCGTCCATGAATTCGCCGCGCAGTCCGGTGAGTTCTAGGGAGCTTGCCGCTACTTGTCGAAATACAGTGAAAGGTGAATCGCCGTTATCTGGCGTCAAGAGAAACGTGCATATCTGACCTTTTGGATAATCAGCAATAGTCGTTGTATCTAAAGTATAGGTCCCGAATAATCCCCATACTTTTTCGTCTTCGTCATGCGCGTTGTCAAGAATGCTTTCGAGTTGCACAACCTGATTAGTCGTGTCATATCCCTTGACTCGTCGTACTTCATCACCCTCTATACCCTCGATTAGAATTAAATCGCCGATGATCAGATCATCCGCCGCTGAGTCCAATGTGATTTCGTCTGCAAACCTAGCCGCAGCCGAATCAAGCGTGGTCTGTGTCCACAGTGTCAACGATGTGGCGGTAAGCAACTCAGTGCCCGCGCTATTAAGTACAGTTATTGTAATGTCTGTAATGGTCTTGACATCCCATTCGGTAGGAAACTCGAATTTGAGCGCGTTGGCATCGCTATTATATTTTATTTGTTCCATGCTATTTCTTTTTCAGTTGCAAGGTGAAAATAGAAAACTGACCAAGTTTTTTTGTTTCACCATCGGCTGCGGCCTCGGTGTAGTAGACTTTGATTCTTAGATAATCGAGACGGCTTATTCTCGGAGTCGCCCCTCCGGCCTTGCCCTCAACTTTGATTCTAAAAGTTCCGTCAGCTAGTTCCCCGGCGCTCCAACTGTGGTTCCATGTGTCGCTTGCGCCGCCGTATGTTTCCGTGGAATCAGTGCCATCAAACACACTGTTTTCTATCAACCCCGAGCCCGTGGTGTAGCCGGATTCAGATATTTGCACGGATATATTGCCAGCGCCGTCGCAGATTATGTACCCACGATTTCCATTGCGCCCGAGATCGTTGTTTACATCGTGAACCACGGGACTATCACCAGTTACAAAAGACGAATCCTCGAACGTTTGATACCCCGATCCAAGACTGGAAACGCTCACGGGGATATAGCTTTGATCGGACGCTATAGCAACCGGCGTGGAGTTCGCCATTGTCGCCTGGCCCTTGGCGGGCATTTTGCCGTCAATCGATGTCGTATCACCCGCGATGGTCGCTAGATTTCCGCCCGACTCTAGCGCGAGCGCCGATGTATTTAAATTCGTTCCCGCATTAGCGGTCACGGTTCCGGCAATCGCCCCGGTATTGCAAACTGTGATCTTACTATCGAGACTGGTTGTGTCGCTTGCAATAGTATCCAGGTTGCCGCCCGATTCTAAGGCTAGCGCGGATGTGTTCAGGTTTGTTCCCGCGTTGGCCGTGACTGTTCCGGATATGCTTCCAGTGTCGCAAGCGGTTATCTTGCCGTCGAGGCTCGTAGTATCCCCAGCTATGATGTCAATGGCTGTATCCAAAGCCGTTATCATAGTGTCGTCAGTCGCTATTGTGACAGGAGACGATCCGGTCATAGCTGCCGTTCCGAGCGCGGGGATTTTTCCATCTATGCTCGTGGTATCTCCAGCAACGATATCAACAGCGGTATCTAAAGCCGTGAACATTGTATCATCGGTCGCTACAGTAAAAGGCCAGGAACCCACCATCACAGCGGTTCCTAGGGCTGGCGTCTTACCATCAATCGATGTTGTATCCCCAGCCACAATATCCACTGCCGTATCCAGGGCTGTAAACATCGTGTCATCCGTTGCGATAGTTACCGGCGTTGACGAGGCCATTACGGCGGTCCCAGTGGGCAACGATAGAGAATCGCATTGCAGGTGCCCGCTGGAATCCACAAGCACTGTATGGGTCGTGTCGTCGTCTACGTAGCCATGCAGAATGGCCGTGGTCAAAAGACCGTTGAGCCCGTCGAAGTCGTCGGCCATGGCGCTATTAAGTTGAACAGATGCTAAAAGCTCCCCGTCGTGAATGCCTGCTAGTTGAACCTTGGTGGTCCCCGTTCCGATGGCTGCAACGTTCGTTCCGTCCCCTACTTGAACGTTAAGAGGATTACTGGAGGAAATCGCCGTGGTTCCGTCGGTCAATTCTGCAAAGATGGGATTGTTCGCTGCGTTGGCGCTAGAATCCTTGGACACTGCGAGAGCCGTCAAGGACTGCGCACCGATATTGATACGCGCCATTCCATTGGCGTCAATAGAGATTGGAGCGGTCCTACCGTCTGTAATGGTCTGGGGTGTACTTTGGTAGATACCACCGATTAGGGCATGCTTCGAAGTGTCGTTGGTCCATGCCGCGTCGTCTATAAAAACAACGTCGTCGACCAACTCGGTGGCTGTCTTGATGTCGCCGGTATCAGAATCGATTGTGGTGAGCAGGGCTTCCAATACGGGATCATGAGTCCATAACCGGCCATTTGCGTCAGTGTTGAGCGTAGCGTAGTCCCCGTCCGTGTCCGCGCTGGTCGCCGCCGAGTCTGTACGCTTGGTAAGCACTTCAAGCCCTACATCCGCAGTTGTATGCGCCGCGTCCTCGGCAAATCCGGTCAAGCCGCCTGGCAAAGACGATACCGAAACGCTCACTTGCTCGATACCATCCAGATATACGGCTATGGACCCATCGACCTTGTCGGAACCAAGCAATGCAGTAGCAACGCCTACAATCGAGTTGCCGTCTGTATTGGTATATTCGACAATGATTTTGTCGCCGTTTTTGAGCCCGGCAATATTTCGCACAACAACCTCGGTTGCCCCAACTGGATCAACAGAAGCCAGCACGGTATCATAGGCCGCGCCTTGTCCTGAATCCAATGTAACCGTAAGATTTTCCGAAGTAGTAGGAGCAGCATCGAATTTAAAGGTGATAGCGTCAACGTCGAAGTCGTCACCTTCGAAAAAGGTCCAGCTAATCGCGGACGTGCTAGCCGTCTGCACATGCTGACGACGTACCGCCGAAGCGGATATCGCCAAAAATGTGACAAGCAAAAAAACCAACAGTTTTTGATATTTCATTTCGTTCGCTCCTTATGCCGCGTTTAGCAATGCGTATCTAGTAGCAGTTATCGACGTCCATTCCGCTGGACCCGCCGCGCCTGCTTGATGCCAGGCTGCTTGCTTCCAAATTGATAAATAAACGATATTGGAATCGTATGTACGGAAACCGTTTGGTCTTTCCGCCCCCAAAACCAACTCTTCTGTATTATCAATATCACCAACGGAGCTTGGATTTCCATTTAACATATCAACAGTGTTGAAATATATTCGAGCACCATTGTTGCTGTTTTCATCTCTGTTGACAAAAATCATAACGTGATACCATGTGCTGTTTGCAATAGCACCACTTTGCAATTGGAGACTGTTTCCATTATCATCAAAATAAAATTTAAATCCA
>CAZDAF010000117.1:0-10154 GCA_964503115.1 uncultured bacterium | reverse complement strand
GCGAATTCGATCCACCGCCAGGCGATTATGGTTCCATTGCGCCACAGGATACCCGCATAAACCCGGATTTTGCGGTTGGAGATTGAGACAAGATAAATATCGAGTCAGACAAGGGATTTAAATCCCTTGTCCGTCGCACTGAATAGTGTTGTTTTTAACTGCATTGCAGTTGAAAAGTGCATTGTAAGTATTCGATATCAAAGCGAAATAACGAAAGCAAATGATTTTTGTCCGAACGTTAAACGCAAAATCTGGGTTTATAAGTCCCGTGTCCCTTTTTCGCTGATGTCGCGCGGTTATCGACGCACCTCGTGGTCGGAACTTCGCACTTATGTTTGTTCGGCCTCGAGTTTTTCTTTCAACTCCAGCAGGCCCTCGTAAAATCTGTCCCGGGTAATCAGGCGAAAGAGGGGGTCAAGCAAGCCGCCGATCAAAGGCACCGCGACGTGAAAAGTCGTCACCCAATGTAGTTCCGTTCCTTCCCCTCGAGGAATCAGGTCTATGCGTCCCAGCTCATGATCGAGGGGCACGCTGCATTCGATTACCCTGTATTCCAGTCTGCGGGGCGGATCGAACACCACGATATTTTCCACAAACCTCACGCGCCCGATGAGGACCTCACGGGTCGCCCCGACGCCGTTACGGTCGTCTTTGCCCTCCTTGAGAAGCTTGCAAGAAGTCACGCCCTCGAACACCTCAGGATACCCTTCGTGATTGCTTATTAACTCCCACACTCGCTCGATCGGCGAATGTATATACACCTTCATGACAGCGCTTTCCATAGATTTCTCTCCCAATAAAAAATCGATTCCCCACAAGTTTATGCAATATGGAATCGAACGTCAAATGTTTAAGCGGGCTTGAATGTTATCGAGAGCTTCCCCCATCGTCTCTCCAAAAGCGCCGAATGCTTTCTTTATAGATTCAACATTGCCGGAGAAACACCCGTTTCTGATTTTTTCAACACAATTATTTTCTTTCCGTATAATCTTTTATGCCTGTTACTATCATAACTGACGCGGAAGTCATTAGAATCTCCTCGATTAGAGGCATCGTCCGCGCCATCGTTCCCACCGGGAAGGCCCAGTCACGCAAGTCTGCGATTGTGGAGTATAACAGTAGAGTGGCTTTGCCGTTGTCCAGTGGAATCAGTTCGTAACCTCCGATGGACTTGTCGGGATTCTTCGCTTCGTAACAAACAATGCGTTTGGGGGGGTAATGCATGTGAATACGGTGTTCTTTCCAGGCGAATTTGATGAAAGAAAACTTAATGAAATTTTTTTGAGTGAAGGTTGCCTTGTTACCTTCCCGTTTAATATCCTGGACTTTTGAGACACCGGTGACAATTTCCGGTCTGTGTTCGTAGTCTACCAGTATCTCCCATATCTTACCCGGCTCAGCTTCAATAATTATCCCCGATACGACCATGGGTAATTGTTTGTCGGTACGGCGCCTGATAAGATTAAAAGGGCCATCTTTGAATATCGCTCTCAGTTCGGCGGAATCGATTCCTTCAAACCTCGGTGCTTGAGGTTGCCAGTCGGCTTTTGCGGGCGATAGAACGATAACCATGGCTGTAAAAAGTAAAATTGAGAAAGTACGCATATTTCCATACCTCCTTGAAACTATTTCTAACTCAAGTTTACATATCCGCAAAAATTCATCAAGGAGAAGAATCGACTTGCTTTCTTTTGGAAAAAAGAAAGCCCGGACGGGTCTACAGAATAAGCAAAGCATGTCCTGAGCGAACACGGACGTGTCTGTCTAGAGTCGAAGGGCGGCACGCGTCGGAGGCTTTAGCCGACGACGCAACCTGCCACCGGCGGTGACGCCGGCGAGCGCCAAATTGCCTTGGAGGCTCATAATTGTTACCCTTAGTTGTTGATGTTTATGGCAGGGAGGCATTGTGAAACTTCTTGACGAAAGTGCCGGGGATTTTCTACGGCAGTTGGAAGAAGTTCTTAATCGTCCGGCTCCGGACCGCGAGCCGGAAGTGGTGCGCGCGGTGACTGAAATTATCGAGGACGTGCGTACCGAAGGCGACGAGGCTCTATTCGACTACGCCCGCAAGCTGGACAAAATCGATCTCGACGCTTCGAATATCGAAGTATCGAAGGAAGAGATCGAGGAAGCGGCGGGGCAGGTGTCCCCGGAAATACTCGAATCTCTCGAAAAAGCATACGAGCGAATAAAGGCGTACCACATACGCCAGCTCGATCATTGTCGCTTTGAGAGCTTCGAGTTCGCCGATTCGGCGGGCATGACGCTCGGCATGAGGGTCGAGCCGCTGGGCCGGGTCGGGGTTTACGTTCCTGGCGGCAAGGCCGCTTACCCGTCGAGCGTTTTGATGGGAGTGGTTCCCGCCAAGGTCGCCGGTGTGGGCGAGGTGATTATGGTCAGCCCGCAGAGACAGGGCGATTTCCACCCGCTTTTGCTCGCGGCGGCGAAGCTGACGGGTGTGGACAGAATATTTCGGGTGGGAGGCGCTCACGCCGTCGCGGCATTGGCTTACGGCACTGAGTCAATCCCGGAGGTGGACATAATAGTGGGCCCCGGTAACGCTTACGTGGCATGCGCCAAGCGAATGGTGTACGGCGCGGTGGATATAGACATGGTGGCTGGGCCGAGCGAAATTTTAGTGATAAGCGACGGCAGCGCAAATCCCGCGTTCGTGGCCGCCGATTTACTAAGCCAGGCGGAACACGATGAAAGCGCCAGACCAATTTTCGTCACCACCAGCCAGTGGGAAGCGGACGCGGTCATCGAGGAGGTGAACTGTCAGCTCGAACTGCTCGAAAGGCGGGAGATAGCGCGGGAAGCCGTCGAGGACAACGGATTGGTGATATTGGTGGAAAGTCTGGATCGCGCCGTGGATGTTGCCAACCGGATCGCGCCGGAGCACCTCGAGATAATGTGCGAAAATCCACGGTCGTTGCTCGACCGAATACGCCATGCCGGAGCGATATTCATCGGCCACATAACCCCCGAACCGGTAGGCGACTACATCGCGGGACCTAATCATATATTGCCCACGGGCGGTTCCGCGAGATACGGAGGGCCTCTGGGAGTGTACGACTTTTTCCGTCAATCGAGCGTCATCGAGGCGAGTAAGGAAGCGTTTCTGGAGATGGCCGACGATGTTGTGCGGATGGCGCGTGCGGAAGAACTGGGTGCTCACGCCCAGGCGGTGTTGATACGCCTCGAAAAGGAGAAACCGAAAAATGAGCGATAGAAAAGCGAGCGTGGAGCGAGAGACTCGGGAGACAAAAATTACACTTTCGATGGAAATCGACGGATCGGGCCGGTTCGACGGCGCGACGGGCATAGGGTTCTTCGATCACATGATCGAGCTTTTCGCTCGCCACGCCCTTGTCGATTTAAGTCTGAAAGCCGAAGGGGATCTCGAAGTGGATGCGCACCACACCGTCGAGGACGTCGGTATCGTCCTCGGCCAGGTCATCGACAAGGCTTTGGGCGACCGGAAGGGCATTCGCCGCTACGGCTCGGCGCTGGTGCCGATGGACGAGGCTCTTGCCGAAGTGGCTATAGACCTCGGCGGCAGGCCGTATTTTGTATACAACGTGAAGCTGCCCGGCGAGAAGGCCAAGGTCGGCGAATTCGACACCGAGTTGGTCGAGGAGTTTTTCCAGGCGGTCGCGTTCAACGCAAAGATGAGTCTGCACATGACGCTTAAATACGGCTCAAACCTGCACCACATATCCGAAGCGCTGTTCAAATGCTTTGCGCGCGTTTTCGATGAAGCCACCTCCCGCGATGATCGCGTGCAGGGCGTGCCGAGCACCAAGGGCGTTATTTAACGGCGATGATAGCAGTCATAGATTACGGGATGGGCAACCTTCGCAGTGTTCAGAAGGGCGTCGAGAAAGCCGGCGGCAAAGCGATTATCACCAGTGACGTTCGGGAGATAGAATCCGCCGCCGGGTTGATATTGCCGGGTGTGGGGGCTTTTGGTCGCTGCATGGAGAACCTCGAACGATACGGGCTGGTGGACGTCGTCAAGCAGGTCGCAACGAACGGAAAACCGTTTCTGGGCATCTGCTTGGGATTGCAGTTGCTTTTCGAGGAAAGCGAAGAATTCGGCCCGGTCGAGGGTCTGGGGATACTCCCCGGCAAGGTGATGCGGTTTCCCAAGTCCGCCGATTTGACCGTGCCGCACATGGGCTGGAACAAGGTCGGCAAGCGCGGCAAACCGAAGTTACTCGAAGGTATCGACGAAGGCGAATGGTTCTACTTCGTGCACTCGTATTACGTGGCGCCGGAAAAAGAAGAAGACATCGCAACTGTTACGGATTACGGAGTGAAGTTTACCTCGTCCGTTGCGCGGGACAACCTTTTCGCCTGTCAGTTCCACCCCGAGAAAAGCTCGACGGCAGGATTGCATATACTCGAAAACTTCACACGATTGGTGGAGGATCGGACAAAATGAAATCGAAATCAGTCACAGCGGTAATTGCGATGTTGCTGATAGCGGCTTTTCTTCCTGTCCACACCGAGACGCCCGGCACGATTTTGGTGTGGAAAGTGATCGTGCCGCCACTGAAGGCCGCAAATGTCAGGACATGCCCGCTGTGTGGAGCTTCGCTGCCCAATGCGAGGGTGGAACGCGACGGCAACCTGGTGATGAAACGGCTTCTTCGAGAGGAATTGAAGACTCTGAAGGAATGCAAGTTCCATTTTTTGGCCAAGGTGCCGGGCGCTTCGGAAAACGGGAAAAAGGACCGCGTCGAAAAGATGATTGCGGTGGCGAAACAAAAGGGCGCCGGCGGCCTTCTCGTGCCGGTATTGCTCAGGTACAGGGAGCTTGTCGGGAACAAGTACGCAGCGAGCTCGCCGGCGAGCGTGGCGTTTCATTTGCACCTCATTCGCGTCGAGGACTCGAAGGCGGTATGGGATTTTGCCTACGTCGAGACCCAGCGGCCGCTTTCGGAAAACCTGCTCGATGCAAAAAAGTTCTGGAAGCGACGCTTCAAATGGGTGAAAGTCGAGCGGTTGCTTATTGAAGGCATCGAAAAAGCAATGCGCGATTTCCCGAAGTGTGAGGGCGAAGCGCCATGATGGTAATTCCCGCAGTGGATATTAAAGGAAGCCGCTGCGTTAGACTTTATCAGGGGCGAATGGACGACGAGACGGTCTACGGCGACGATCCCGTAGCAATGGCGAAAAAGTGGGAGAGCCATGGTGCAGCGCTGTTGCATATAGTCGACTTGGATGGCGCGGTGGGCGCCCGGCCCGTAAATCGCGACGTAATAAGCGGCATCGTCGAGGCGCTCGCCATACCCTGCGAACTCGGAGGCGGCATAAGAGACATGGCCACTATCGAGGCGTATCTCGATATGGGTCTCGACCGTATCGTACTCGGAACTGCGGCGGTCAAGAACGCCGAGTTGGTAAGCGAGGCGTGTAATAAATTCTCAGGCCGTATTGTCGTGGGGATAGACGCCAAAGGCGGCAGGGTCGCTGTCGAGGGATGGACGGAAACGACGGACATCACCGCCGTCGGGTTGGCGCAACGATTCGAGGACATGGGAGTACGGGCGATCAATTATACCGACATATCCCGCGACGGAGCGATGGTCGGGCCGAATATCGAAGCCACCGCTCAGATGGTGGGAGCCGTCGAAATACCGGTGATCGCCGCCGGTGGAGTCACTGGCATGGAAGACTTGATCGCCCTGGCTCAAACAGGCGTCGAAGGCGCAATAACCGGAAAGGCGCTGTACGAGGGAACGATTGATCTCAAGGAAGCAATCGCCCGCACGGCGGAATTGTAAGGACGGGCCTGGAAAAATTTTGAAAGGAGGTTATTAAAAAATGCAAGCGAAGCGTATCATACCCTGTTTGGATGTTAAAGACGGTCGAGTAGTCAAAGGGATAAATTTCGTGGATTTGCGAGATGCTGCAGATCCGGTGGAGGCGGCCGGGACTTACAATGATGAGGGGGCCGATGAAATAACCTTCCTGGACATCACTGCAAGCCACGAGAAGCGCGCCACTATCGTGGACGTGGTGGCTGAGACCGCGAAGGTGGTTACTGTCCCACTGATCGTCGGGGGCGGCATAAGAAATATCGACGATATTCGCAGGATAATGGATGCGGGCGCGGACAAGGTGGGAATAAACACCAGCGCCGTCCAAAATCCGGACTTGATCGACCGGGCGGCCAAAAAGTTCGGAGGCAAAAACATCATCGCAGCCGTCGATGGCAAAAAAACCACGGAGGGCGGCTGGGAGGTATATATCCACGGAGGCCGTACTCCAACGGGCAAAGACGCCGTCGAATGGTCGCGCGAGGTGGAAAGCCGGGGCGCAGGCGAGATATTGCTGACATCGATGGATCGAGACGGAACGAAAGAAGGGTACGATCTCGAACTCACAAAAGCCGTCTCCGATGCGGTCAATATTCCCGTTACCGCTTCCGGCGGCGTCGGAACACTCGAACATATGGCGGAAGGTATCCTGGCGGGTGGCGCCGACGCGGTGCTGGCCGCGAGTATATTCCATTTCGGAATTTACTCCATAAAACAGGCTAAACAATATTTGCGAGACAAAGGAATTGAAGTGAATTTGTGAAAAAGCGGGGCGTTATTCCGCCCGGTTGCGGGGCTACATACGGGTATCTGCACAGCAAACATGGAAATCGTGAAAGGATGTTGATCGATAAATGCTGGCGAAGCGCATCATATCTTGCCTGGACGTCAAAGACGGTCGAGTGGTGAAAGGCATCAAGTTCGTGCAATTGCGCGATGCGGGCGATCCGGTCGAAGCAGCCCGCGCTTATGACGATCAGGGCGCGGACGAAGTTACGCTTTTGGACATCACCGCCAGCCACGAACGGCGCGATATAATCATCGATGTGGTGGCGCGCACTGCGGAAGAAGTGTTCATACCTCTAACCGTCGGCGGCGGCCTGCGAAATCTCGAAGACATCCGCAAGCTGCTTCGAGCTGGCGCGGATAAGATCAGCTTGAACACCAGCGCCGTGCGCAATCCGCCTTTCGTGGACGAAGCGGCGGAGGAGTTCGGCAGCCAGTGCATCGTCGTAGCGATAGACGCTAAAAGCGGAAACGACGGTACGTGGGAGGTGTATACCCACGGAGGTCGAACTCCAACGGGCAAGGACGCCGTCGAATGGTCGCGCGAGATGGAAAACCGGGGCGCAGGCGAGATATTGCTGACATCGATGGATCGGGACGGAACGAAAGAAGGGTACGATCTCGAACTCACAAAAGCCGTCTCCGATGCGGTCAATATTCCCGTTATAGCTTCCGGCGGCGTCGGAACTCTCGACCACCTGGTCGAGGGCATAATCGAAGGCGGCGCCGATGCAGTACTCGCCGCAAGTATCTTTCACTACGGTACTTACTCGATAAAACAATCGAAAGAATATATGCAAAAAAAAGGTATTACAGTGCGCCTATGAGGTGCGTGGGCGGAATTAGCAGGGTTTAAACTTCGTGGATTGCCGAGTACCTTGTCTTTTTATTTGCGGGCGGCAATTTGGCATCACCCGGCATTAATCGGTAGGTGCGGTATTTTTGTCGCGTAACGTTCCTCTACTCTTGTCGAAAAGCAACTCGAGAATTCGGAATTCTTTTCCCCATAATACAAGTACGAATTTCGGCGACAAGTCGACGGTGTCGATTACCTGGCCGCCCGTTTTTATTCTCAACGAATATATCCTGTAGGAGTATTCTGAATTCAGCAGGCCCTCGCTGATGCCCGATCCCAGTAGCGTTCCGAGGCCGACGAATTTTGCGTTCTTAAAATCGATCAGACCTTCTCCGCCGGCGACCGCCGCAATAAACTCCGCTTTCTGCTTTTCCCGCTCTTCCGATTTAAGAACCCCTCCGACGTAAGACTGCTTGGCCTTGAACTTGCTCATCTTCTGTTTCCTGATTTCGTAATCGGCCCTGGTGATGGTGATTTTCGAGTATGCTTCCCAATCGTTTTTCTTTATGGCCGAAAAAGCCTTTTTCAATATACTCTTTTCCGGCGCACTCCGTTTCGATGAGCAACCTATCGATAATGCAAGAAAGATGAAAACCGCCAGAGTGAAAAGAGTAATACCGATTTTCTCTGAACGCCGTGTCTCATGAATCATGCTTTCCTCCAATAAAACCCAATTAACTTGTCCGGGTTTTCTCGTTTTAACGGATTGACACATCAGTTAATACCTTCACTAACCCTTGCCGCAACAATACCTCTTGCGTTGCTCTTCGTCGAGCCAAATGCCATGGACTACAGTATCGGCGTAGTCCGTGCAATGACCTGTAAGACACGGACAAGATATTCGGCCTTGTCCATGCCGTCCTGTTGTTGCGCTGCACTGGCGGCCTTGACCGGAAGTGAAGTGGAGCCTGCCCGTATGGGACAAGAAGTGCTACTCGGAGGTGCAACCCCGCGAACAAAGTGAGCGGTAACTAGGTTTCTTTTTCTAAAGAAAAAGTAGGCCGCTAAATGCAGTTTGCCGAACCTATTGCGTGGAAAAAAACGCTCCCACGCAGTCGGGGGTGGCATTGGATTTTACATTCTAAACCCCTGGAGCGATGCGCCAGCCGCCGTACTCTTCTTCAAGCGCTTTTGCGCCGGCCAGTGTTAGGTGGTCGGACATTCTCGCGCCGGTAAGCAACACTCCGACCGGCAGGCCGCCGGAAGTCCATCTAACGGGCACGATGGTGCCCGGGAATTCGAGCACATTGAATGTGGCGCAGAATCCTATTGCCGGAAGCCGCAGCCACGGCGCATTGTGTTTCGGCGCGGGAGTGCTGAAAGGCGGTGAGAGCAGAATTCCGTTATCGCCGAGCTTGTCTTCGATACGGCGTTGTAGATCGACGGATTTTTCAGCCGTCGCCGCCAGTTGTCTGCTGAGGAATTTCCTCCCGATTATTTCCGTGAATATCAATGCCATGGCGGGAGTGGTGACTCGAGACTTGCCGACCAGAAACCTGGCCGCTTCGGGCCAGTAGCTGGTGTCGCTGCTTTCGAAAACGAGTTCCTCGAAGGGATGATCCGTGTATGTGGACAACGCCGCCGACCAGATTTCGACGCCGCGCTCGATACCCTCGGGACGCCAATGCTCGACGACGCAACCGCGATCTTCGAGGGCTTGGGCGGCCATCATCACGGCGCGTTTGACTTCGTGCCCGGCTTTGGCGATGCCGATGTCGGTGAAGTAATAAACCCGCAATCCCTTGAGGTCCACTTTATCGGGGTCATCCAGCGGCCGTTCCTGGACTGAAGTGTCTTTTCCGTCCGGGCCTGCCAGCAGCCCGAGCATCGGCCTTAAGTCTTCGACCCGCCTGGCCATGGGCCCGCAGGCGAAATACGTAGCCAGCTTTCCGCCGGCGGGCGGCCAATGACCTGTCTGAGGTAAAAGTCCTCCCGTGGGTTTATGCCCGCAGATACCGTTGAAAAAAGACGGGTACCTGATCGAGCCGCCTATGTCGCTGCCGACTCCCGCCGGAGAGCCACCGGCGGCGATAATGGCCCCTTCGCCTCCGCTCGAGCCGCCGACGCCCCGAGAAAGATCGTACGGATTTCGAGTGCGGCCGTACACCTTGTTGTAGGACTCTATCCACATGGCGGCCTCCGGGACGTTGGTTTTGCCCAGTATGATGAAGCCTGCGTCTTTCATACGTTTTACCACAGTAGCGTCTTCGCCGGCGATGACGTTTTTGCGAAAATAAGACCCGCCGACCCAGGTCAAACCTCTGACGGCGAATGTGTCCTTTATGGTGCAAGGCACCCCGAAGAAAGGCGGCAGGTCGCTTTCCTTTCCCTTGCCTGCGGCCAGTTTTTCCTGCGCTTCCTTGGCCTGATCCATCGCCTGATCGAAAGTCGGCACAATCACCGCGTTGATATTCGGGTTGACGGCTTCGATACGCCGAATATGAGTTTCGGTCAGCTCGACCGGGTTGACTTCGCCCTTCTTGATCTTCCGGGCCAGTTCGGTGGCGGACATCGTCAGTAGCTCGTTCATCTTTCCTCCTCTATAATTCCTTATAAATATTTTTACTAATACTTTTGAATATGTAATCTGTCAATATAGTTTATCTTCTCATTGCAGTTGCAAGACAATCAACCACATTTTTGCCCAGTTCATATGATTTTTTAACTTCGTCATATGTTGCCGT
>CAZDAF010000116.1:0-10284 GCA_964503115.1 uncultured bacterium | reverse complement strand
CCCCCCGATACACACTGACAACTTCGCACCTTGCACTGAGAACTGATATTGGCTGTGGCTTGCAGAAAATCCCCGCTTAGGTACACTCACAAGCCGGATCATCGGCGACCGTTGAAGCTGTGGCTTGCAGAAAATCCCCGCTTAGGTACACTGACACTCCAGTAGCATCATTGTATTCAGCGGCTGTGGCTTGCAGAAAATCCCCGCTTAGGTACACTCAAATTAGGTCTGTAAGCAGAAACATATGGGCTGTGGCTTGCAGAAAATCCCCGCTTAGGTACACTCTCAAAGATTTGCTCCATTGCTCGGAGTAAGCTGTGGCTTGCAGAAAATCCCCGCTTAGGTACACTTATAAGGCGGTTGGCGAAACGTATCGGCGAAGCTGTGGCTTGCAGAAAATCCCCGCTTAGGTACACTCGAAGAAGCTTTTCAGGCACCGTCGTCGTGGCTGTGGCTTGCAGAAAATCCCCGCTTAGGTACACTTCGATGGCCGGCGTTCAGGGCGACATCGAGCTGTGGCTTGCAGAAAATCCCCGCTTAGGTACACTTCGATGGCGCGATATGTTCGGCGACTGGCGCTGTGGCTTGCAGAAAATCCCCGCTTAGGTACACTGGCCTCGACCGGATCGAAACCATTTTCGCAGCTGTGGCTTGCAGAAAATCCCCGCTTAGGTACACTCGGCGAGAAGGACGCACAGACCGGCGAATAGCTGTGGCTTGCAGAAAATCCCCGCTTAGGTACACTAAGAGCATAGATGTTATAGGCTTAGACACCGCTGTGGCTTGCAGAAAATCCCCGCTTAGGTACACTCATCGACGGCACGCTCCAAAGCGGCCATTAGCTGTGGCTTGCAGAAAATCCCCGCTTAGGTACACTGATAGTGTTTTTCAAGCACGTCAATCATCCGCTGTGGCTTGCAGAAAATCCCCGCTTAGGTACACTGGCGAGCCGAACGCACAGACCGGCGAATAGCTGTGGCTTGCAGAAAATCCCCGCTTAGGTACACTTTTTCCAAAATAACCCTCCTTCCCCCTTGAGCTGTGGCTTGCAGAAAATCCCCGCTTAGGTACACTTGGAACTGGTGCCTATAAGCGTTTCATTGCGCTGTGGCTTGCAGAAAATCCCCGCTTAGGTACACTGCAACGCCTTTACCGCCGCATCGTCGCCGAGCTGTGGCTTGCAGAAAATCCCCGCTTAGGTACACTTCAAATTTTATATATGGAGTTGACTTATTTGCTGTGGCTTGCAGAAAATCCCCGCTTAGGTACACTGTATCACAACAAACCGAGCGCGCCGGTAATGCTGTGGCTTGCAGAAAATCCCCGCTTAGGTACACTTTCGAGCCTGGCGCGCCCGCTCGGCGCGTGGCTGTGGCTTGCAGAAAATCCCCGCTTAGGTACACTCGTACCCCAAAGCGTGATCGATGCCGTCGGGCTGTGGCTTGCAGAAAATCCCCGCTTAGGTACACTGATCTTTGCGGCTTTGTCACGTTTCATGGTGCTGTGGCTTGCAGAAAATCCCCGCTTAGGTACACTAATATCCTGCAAGCCATCGACGAATTGTTTGCTGTGGCTTGCAGAAAATCCCCGCTTAGGTACACTATCTCTAAATAGGTGCCCCTGCCAAATTCGGCTGTGGCTTGCAGAAAATCCCCGCTTAGGTACACTGACGACCGGAAGATTGTCCTTTACCGCCCAGCTGTGGCTTGCAGAAAATCCCCGCTTAGGTACACTAAGTCGTATCGGGCGTGTGATGAAAATCTAGCTGTGGCTTGCAGAAAATCCCCGCTTAGGTACACTCACAAATTAAGCCCCCACTTCACCTTCGCCGCTGTGGCTTGCAGAAAATCCCCGCTTAGGTACACTGTTCGGTATGGCGGCGACGAGCTGGTGATAGCTGTGGCTTGCAGAAAATCCCCGCTTAGGTACACTAGAAAGATTCATCACGTAACCATTTATACGGCTGTGGCTTGCAGAAAATCCCCGCTTAGGTACACTCGCCATCAGTTTCACTGCCGAGCTGGACGTGCTGTGGCTTGCAGAAAATCCCCGCTTAGGTACACTGACCGTGCGCGAGCGCGGGAGGCGGGTGCGGCTGTGGCTTGCAGAAAATCCCCGCTTAGGTACACTGGTTCCGTCGCCGTTATCGCGTGCGACGAGCTGTGGCTTGCAGAAAATCCCCGCTTAGGTACACTGATATGGGGTAGGGAGAAGGAGACGCACATGCTGTGGCTTGCAGAAAATCCCCGCTTAGGTACACTGAACTATGGTATCTGATGTTTATATATTAGGCTGTGGCTTGCAGAAAATCCCCGCTTAGGTACACTGGACCCCTCGTAAATCACTGAATTTCGAGGGGTTTCGCCCTTCTTTGGGCTAGAAAAACGACAGTTGCATCGGTGGATCTTCGACCTTCTTTCGCTTTTTTCCGTAAAACACTTCCATTTTTCCGAATTGCCTGTCGGTTACCGCCAGGAGCCGAACCTGTCCGTCCGGCGGCAGCACTGCGCGGATTTTCTTTCTGTGAGTTTCGCTCGTTTCCTCACTTACGCAGAACCGCGCATAGACGGAATACTGCATCATGGTGAATCCCTGTTTGAGAAGTGACTTGCGGAAACGCGTATATTGCTTACGCGCGTCCTTCGTACCCACCGGCAGATCGAAAAGCGCAAACAGCCACATCGATTTATACTCCGAAAGTTCGTTAACGTTATCGGGCATTGTTCATCAAATCTCCGGCATCGATATTTTGGAGCGTTTTCCGGCGAAAACCGCCGCTATCGACGAAGTCATCCGGGCGGCTACGTCGAACAGCGTTCTTTCCTCTCCGTCGATATTCATGCGGCCGGTCAAGGCTTCGATAATCGCCGCCTTTGTTTCCGGGTCCATGGGCGCTTTTGCGCCTCGCTCCTCGACAAGCTTTACCACGGCGCCGTCCACAATCGGCCTGAACGGTTCCATGAGGTCGTCGGCGAGGCGGAAGGCGTCGTATCTGTTGTGGTGGTGAATACCGAGCGAAGGGTGCAGTCCCGCGCCGCAAATCGCCCGCGCCACGATGGCGCGCAGGACGGCGTAGCCGTAATTGAGAAAACGGTTTTGATCCTCCGCATGTCGCTCTCGGCGGAATTTCGGGTCGGCGAATATTGCTGGCCAGTATTTTCGCGACGCCTTCGCCTCAATGTTTTCCGAATCGCCCGATTTGACACGCTGCGCCATTGCGATCAGTCCGAGGTCGCTGCCGTACAGTTGGGCCAGCAGCTTTCCCTGCGCGGTAATCTTCGCGCGCACGACCTGTCGCCACAGCCGCTTGCGTGTGGGCTGAGACGCTTCCGCCTGAAGCGCGAATCGCTCGGACTGCACGAAATGGCCCGCGAGCGGCAACAGCATCCCCGCCGGCAGATGCTTCCCGTCGCATGCCACCAGCGCCGCGCCCGCCGACGCCAGCCCCGAAAGCACCGCGTGCGTGTAGCTTACCTGCGGGTTGGAAACCACCAGCGCGGCAATCTCGGCCAAAGGAACGGTCGATTTGACCTCGCCGTCCCGCTCGATCACAAGCTGCTCGTACCGAACGCTCAACCGGGCGGGTTCCGCCGAAATATCAATGATCCGATCAGTCATTCGCCCTCCGCATTGGACAAGGGGTTTAAACCCCCTCGTCTCCTCCTGCCTCGGTCAGTCATTCGCCCTGCGCACCTCGCCAAGAGGTGTGATAACTATTTTTTCACATCCTGCCTTCCGTAAAGGCTCGGGATCTTTTTGTACATAAACCCCTTTACCTTTAGGTCGCGCATCGGTATGTTTCGTGAAATGGAGAGTGACTCGACCTGATGCGGACTTTGAGAATTTTGAAACCGTATAGAACTCTAATTTTCCATTTTCGTCTTTCATCCTTATGCTTTCACCGTGCCCTAACGAGAATTTAAATTCTTTACCCTCGCCGTGGTCTCGCTTAATGATCGGTTCCCCGGCTCGAAGTCTGCGCATTGCTTCATATCGAGTCACTACTTCACCCTCCCATTTAATTCCGCCTTTCTTGTCTTTAACTTCCAATATTTCTACATGGTGATTTGATCCGGTCAATACGTGTCGTTCCGTAGGACCTTTACCAATCTCTTTTGCTGAGATCTTCCTTTTTATTCTCACCTTGTGGATTGGAATTTTTCGGCCGTTTTTTGCTTGTAGATACGGATGATTGCTCGTATCTGCAAAGGCCTTTTTCGGGTCTTCGCCGCCGAGTTCTTCGAATTTGGCAATAACAATGTCTCTGACGGCAGTGTCAACGATATCGTTAATATCGCTTTTTGAGAGCATTTCGAGTCGCTTACGCACGACGTGGTATATTTTTCCGTTTTCGTCCTTTTTTGGAGGGCTGTAGTGCGTTTCCTCGTGCAGCGGGCCGCTAACTTTGCGCGACACGCGGTGCGAGACGACGATATTGTTGATGGACTCCCTCACGTCTTCGAGGAACCCCTCCCACGGCGGAGGCACTTTCCCGAAGAGTCTGCGCCGTTCTTTTGGGGCTCGCCTGGCCGCGTCGCTCAGCATTTTGGTCGTGCCGGGATCGGTGAGCGCGATGGCGACCGCGTCCACGGCGTGGTGGCGATGGTCGTCGCGGGACTTTTCTCCTCCGTCGCCGAGTATTCCGTTAAGCCTCCATTCATTGCGCAGAAAGCTCGTGACCCTGCCTCTGCCGGGCTGTATGCGACGGCGCCCGCTTTCGTCTATATCGCCGCCATAGAGAAGTCCGAGGTACCCGACCGCCAGACGCGCCGCGTAGCTCGTATCCCTTATTTGTCGTTCGGTAAACTCCTCGAATTCCTTCTCGACCTCGTCCGGCGTCAGCTTGAATCTTCGCAGCTTCTCATGAGCAGGCGATGATCTGAAATCTTTAACGCGCTGCAATATCTCATCCCATTTCGGTGAATTGCCGTACGCCTCAAAGGGCGTTCGGTTGCGTTTAACGTTGCGATTTTCTTCGTGATAACAAAGCGTTTTGTTGACGAATGTATTGTCCAAGCATCGAGAGAACGGGATAATGTGCTCGATGTCGAACTGAGAAGAGCGGTACAGGTTCGTCATACTGATGCCTGTGCCGGTATATGGGCATTTCCAGTCGCACTCTACCGCCAGTTGGTACTTCAAGATGTTATCTCGGCTTGGATATTCGATCCCAATTTCTTTTGCAATTTCTTTCGCCGCTTCCTCACGCTCTTTTTGATTCCGGCGGTTCTTTTTCCAGGTTTGCTCTCGTTGTTTCCTGCTTTTCTTAATATCTCGGATCATTTCTATACGTATCATTTCGGGCTTTCCGTATTCGTGAACAATGGCATTGACCACCTTTCGCAGTTCCGAGAGTGTCCGATTAACGACGGGGTTGCGCAGTTCCGAGATAGCTTCGTTTACCGGTGGCAGCGTATCGACGGGTTCGGGAAGAGGCTGATCGCCGTAAACATCCGAGACGGCGGTTCTGTAGGGAATTCCCCCTTCCATGATCGGTAGCAGCTTTGCCAACGCGGTGCGTGACAGGTGGCAATGCCCTTCCTCCAATTTAAGCTCGCCGAAATCCCGCGCCTTTTCCTCGTCAAGTCCCCATGCCTTTATGCCGCGCCGCTCGAGAGCTTCTTCTTTATGAATGCTCAGCGCATCATCGATTATTTGATTGCGCTGTTGTTCGGAGAAATCTCTCCACCGCTTCTCTCCGAAAATCTTAATCAGTTTGGCTGCCGTGTGGTTGCCGATGAAGCGTTTTTCCCCGCCGGTCTCGAAGTTGAATTTATGATCTTCCGAAACGCCTATGATTTTTTTCGCCTGTTTGAACGTGCGGTCGCCCTTGATTTGGAGCGTCTCGATCAGCTTATTTCGCTCGTCAAGCTCGAGCAGCCTGCGCCTGCCGTCCGGTGTGTATATTTCCGCGTTGTTGAGCATTTGTATCATTCTGAACCGTTGTGCGTCCAATATCGCCCACGGCGCTCGGGGCCGGTCGGGTTCGTGCGCGCATTTGCCGACAAGGTGTTTTTGCGATTTCAGAGGTCTCTGGTGGAAAATGGCGTTGTGGATTTTGGATTTGAGTTCGTCGGTCAACAAATCCGGATGGTAATTTTTCTGTGCTTTCCAGATCAGCTCGAATTCATCCTCGTACATTTGCCGTGCGGTCCAGCGGCCTCTGATCCTGTTATCTTCGGGGTCCAGTTTCGAGAAATATTCCCCGAGCGTCCGAGCATTGGCCTCTTCCATTTCATTCTCGAGTTTGAAAATGCCTTCTTTGACCTTGCTTTTGTCTTCATCCTTTTTCTGCGGCGCCTTGCGGTTGCTCAAAAAACCGCGCCGCTGCGCGAGGTGATATAAAGCGCGGCCCAACTCGTGCGGCGGGAGTTTTTCATCAAGTGCGCAAGCGCGAAGAAGATATGGAACGACATGCGCTTTTGTCCGTTTGGTATCTCCCGTGTTGCCGTTGACGTATCGCGAACGAGTGTTTTTGTCGAAGTCCTCGAAGAATTTATGCAGCGCTTCCGGCGAATCCCTCTTCTCCTCCGGTAAAAACCCCTCGCCTTGCAGAATCGAAAACAGCTTACGCATTCTTCTTGCGCGTCGGTAAAGCTGTCTTCGATGCAGGCGCGCCTCACGGCGCTTGACGTTGCGGGACTCCTCCTTGCCGGATTCGATATCCCCCTCGACACCCGCCTCGAATACGCGAGCGCCCGTCCGCTTGACTCCGAGAGGCTTCAGGCGACCGTCTTTACCGGAAACTTCCACCTCAAGGATCGCCCAGCCGATTGAGTTGGTTCCGATATCCAGTCCGAGGACATATCGACCATGTTTTTGATTTTTCATAATAAAATTCTCCTTGAATGGTACTTGACGTATATCATTAGGTGTGTTAAACTACTATCAGTGTACCTAAGCGGCGATTGTTCTGTCAAGTCATAGCAAGAAACTTTCGTCGCAGGGCAACGCTCTTCGGAGCGCCCCCTGAACGCCTCCCGAGTGGGGCGTTTGTTTTTTCAAGGCGCTTTTGCATTGAAGTGATCTTATTCCCGCCCGGCTTTACCTTTCAGTCGAGTCTTGTTATAATGCTGCCGGTGCGGGTATAATGGGCGATTCTCGTGAATCATCATTGAGTGAGTCTGCAAACGACGCTTATCGTTTTCCCTTGTGGTTTAATATTCTTTTGGCGGTTGTTCCTGCCGTATCGTTCCTTGGGCTTGCCGTTTATTATGGACCTCTCCTTATCGATGACGCTTATATAACGTTCCGTTACGCTGAAAACATAGCGGCTGGGCGCGGTATGGTGTATAACCCGGGCGTGCCCGTGCTGGGGACGACGACGGTTCTGTTCACCGTTTTGCTTGCTGTCTTTAAATTGGTCGGCTTAAGCGTGCCGTTGGTGGCGCGGTGGCTGGGCATATTGTCCGCGATAGCTGCAATAGCCGTTACACAAAGGCTTTCATACAAATCTCTCGGTCCCGTGGGCGCGGCGGCGTTGGGAATATGTCTTGCGTTTCATCCGGACATGGCATTCGCTGCGAATTCGGGTATGGAAACGTGCTTGAGTATGGTCGCAGTGTATGGGACGCTGTTGCTGGTGTTGCGATCCAGGTATTACGCGGCGGGGGTTTCGGGTGGGGCGGCTTTTTTATTGAGGCCGGACGGGGCGCTGGTTTTGGGCCTGGCCGCAGGATACGCATTTCTTCGGGACAGGAAAATGGCCGCGAGATTGATACTTGTCGGGGCCGTCGTAGTTCTGCCGTGGCTGGTTTATGCCGCCATTATCTATGGGTCCCCGATCCCCCATTCGATAAAAGCCAAGCAGTTGATCAATCCCGCCCCCGCGCCTTTCGTTCTGTTGGGCAACTTGAGAATTTTGACGGGCGGGCTTCCGATGAAGGTCGCCTGCATCTTTGCGGTATTGGGAATGGGCGTGGCTTTGCTGCGCCGCTCGGAACTGCTTTTGTCGGCCTTCTGGATGTTGTGTTATCTGGCCGGTCTTTCCGCCTCCCGGATTTTCAATGCAAGCTATTCCTGGTACATCGCACCGTTGATTCCGGGTGTGCTTTTATTTGCCGGTTACGGTATAAATGAATCGGGAAAAATTCTTGCCGGGCGTTTACGCGAGGGCTCGACGGTCCGACCGTGGCTGAAACGAGGGGCTGCAACGATTTTTCTCGTCATAATGGCGGCGCTTTTTATAAACCGGTTCTCCTGCCGGCACGATTATCGGATGAAAGAACACTGGAGAGTCAATATCTATCTGGTTGTCGGAGATTGGTTGAGAGAGCGATGCGCTAAAGGCGATACGGTTTTGGTGGGAGAGGTTGGGACCGTAGGGTATGTTCTTCCCGATCAGGTGATCATCGACGGTTCGGGCATCAACTCGCCTGAAGTCTACCGCGCGCGCAAAGAAGACAGAGAGCGGCTTATAAAAAAAGGAGTTGAAATACCTCCCGTCGGTGGATCGGTGGATATGATACTGGGTTTGATACTTGAATATCGGCCACGATATGTCTTCACCTGCAAACCCTGGCTTCATATCGAGGAGATAATCGGCAAGCCCGAGATAAAAAAGGCTTACCGCCGTATCAAATTCAAAGCCCCGATACTTGGCAATTTCGTCATACTCGAGCGAAAAAACCCTAAACTTGACAACTAATGACAGCTTCTCAAGATGGTGGAATAGCTTATCTTAATAAGTACCGCCTTTTTCTAATCGTCGTATCCGCAGTTGAACCATACTTGCCGGTTGAGAAGGCCTGTTATTCCCGGCCCGATACGAGTTTGACGTTACTTTTTGTCTTTTTTCGCATCTCCCGTAGCGGCGCCATGAAGCTTGATATCCACCTTTTCATCAAGACTTGCATAGTATTCTTTCAGCACTTCCAGGACTTCCGGCCGACTGAAATTGGCAGGCACTTCCGAACCTTCGCTGAGCATTTTGCGCAGCATGGTGCCGCTGAGCAGCAGCCTGTCATCTTTGCCGTGGGGGCAGGTTTTCATCGAAGCCATGCCGACGCACTTGTTGCACCAGAAGGTCCAGTCGATATTGAGAGGTCTGAGCACGAGGGAGTCTTCCGGAATTTCGGTGAATATCTTCTGGGCGTCGAACGGGCCGTAGTAGTCGCCTACGCCTGCATGGTCGCGGCCGACGATTAAATGCGAGCAGCCGTAGTTTTGACGGAAAACGCCGTGCAGCAGCGCTTCGCGCGGTCCGGCGTAACGCATCTCCATCGGGTAGCCGCCTGTAACCACGGTGTCTTTGACGAAATAGTTATCGACCAAGGTGTTGATTGCCTTGACCCGGACTTCCGCCGGAATGTCGCCTTTTTTGAGCTTGCCGACGAGTTGGTGAATGTAAAGTCCGTCGGTGACCTCGATGGCTATTTTGGCCAGGTATTCGTGAGAGCGGTGCATCGGGTTGCGAAGCTGAAGCGCCGCAACTCTAACCCATCCCTTATCATCGAATATCTTCCTGGCTTCCGGTGGGCGCTGATAGATTCCCTTGAACATCTCAGGATAGTAGCTTTCACTTAACGCCTTCACGGGCCCGGCGAGGTTGATGTCGGCCTGATCCATCACCTTTGCCACGCCCGGATGCTCGGTATCGTTGGTGGTGAATACTTGTTTGCATTCGAATTCCTTGTCGATGGTGTACTTATCCTCAACCTTCATGGTGGCTATTATCTCTTCGGTCTCGGTGTCAAGCAGAGCGACTTCTTCACCGTCGGAAATAGAATCGGCCGAATCTTCGGCCGCGCTCAGTGTGATTGGAATGGGCCAAAACACTCCGTCACTCATCTGAAAATCCGTGCAAACGCCTTTCCAGTCGTCATGGCCCATAAAACCCTTAAGGGGGGTGAAAGCACCGATGGCCATCATGATCAGGTCGGAAGTTTCCCGTGTGGTCATCGGAACCTTCTTCAAACCCTTGGCTTTCTTCTTTTCTTCCTCCAGTTCTTTCCCTTCCAACAAAAGGGGCATAAGCTTGTCCGAACCGTGTGGCGGTACCAGCTTTGACATTTTACTTACTCCTTTCTCACCTCAAGTGGGCAATATTTTAAAATGACGGTTTACCAATGCACAAATTTGTTTTTGAGAGCATCCCAAATTGTTGAGTTACGGGCTGTCGATAGTAATTAAAGAGGGAACGTTACTCCGTTAAAAAATTAAAAAGTATTCAACGATTGGAAATAAACTCTCTGAAGATGATAGTCACTTTGCGATTTGAGGTCAACATCCCCTGATTCCCGGTTAATGTAAGTGAAAAAGCACCAACTGGGTGTAATACTTATA
>CAZDAF010000115.1:0-10310 GCA_964503115.1 uncultured bacterium | reverse complement strand
ACATAAGGGCGAAAGTGGCGATGATTGAAATCGGTATCGCGGTGGCGACGATTATTGTGCTCCGAATATTGCGTAAAAAGAACAGCAACACCAAAATGGCCAGCAACCCTCCATAAACGGCCATCGAACCCACATTAGTAATCGAGCGCTGTATATAATCCGAGGTGTCGATTATCGGGATAATTTGAATCTGGGGAATGTCTCGATTGATTTTTTCGATTTCCTTGAGCGCCACCTGTGCGACTTTGACGGTGTTTGTGCCCGATTGCTTGTTGACCGACATCCTTATCCCGGGCTTGCCGTTAACCCGTGCGATCCGCCTGACCCTTTCCCAGGAATCCTTGACTTCGGCAATCTCTCCGAGCGGAATGGAAACGCCGCCTCTTACGGCTATAACCGTATCCGCAATTTCATCCAGGCTGCTGAATTCGCCCGGAGTACGTATCGTCACTTCGAAATTCCCGTGATCTATCGTACCCGCGGGTAAGTTGACGTTTCCTTCTCTTATCTTGCTTATAATTTGGTCAACAGACAGGTTCAGGGCTTTAATTCTTTCCGGGTACAGGTTAACGTGAATTTCTCTGTCCAGGCCGCCCCACACGTCCAGCGCGGCCACGCCCGGTACGCGCTCGATGCGATATTTGACCCGGTCATCAATGATTTTGCGCATCTGGACCGGGTCCAGATTACTCGAAGCGCCAAGTATAAGAATGGGAAAGGCCGCCAGATCGTACTTGCGAAGCGTGGGGCGATCCGCATCTTCAGGCAGGCGCGGAATCACGCGGTCCAATCGGTCGCGAATATCGGCGGCGGCCGCATCGAGATCCAGGCCCCATGCAAACGACACGCGTATGCTGCTGATACCTTCGGCGGATACCGACGATACTTCTTCCACTCCCGGCACCGCGCTCATCGCCTCCTCGATGGGGCGGGTAATAAGTTCCTCGATTTCCTCCGGGCTGGCGTTTTCGTAGCTGGTCGAGATACTTAGCGTCGGATACGTTATATCGGGCATCAAGTCTATGGGAAGCCGGCTTAGCGATATTCCCCCAAGAATGATGACGATAAATATCACCATCATAGTGAAGATAGGGCGATGTACGGCGAACCGGGACAGCCTCATCAGCGCGCTCGCTTTTTGGCGCCGGGGCCGCGAGACGATTCCTGACCGGAACGCTCATCCGGTTTGCCCGGCAGGATAATTTCAGCGCCGTCTTCGAGCAGATGCTGTCCCATGGTCACTACCGAGCCGGAAAGCGCCGGATCGAGCACTTCGGCCGATTCGCCGTTTATTATCCCGAGTCTTACGGGGACAAAGTGGACCTTTTTATTTTGCACATCAGCCAGGAAAACGCCCTTTTTATCATCGCGATTCGCCAGTGCGGCCACCGGAATGACAACAGCGTTATCGTGGCTTGCAAAAACGATTTCGGCGCGGATAAACATGCCCGGCTTCAGTTGCCGGTCATCGTTTGGAATCTCGATTTCGACTCGCGCCTGCCGGGAGGTTTCCTGAAGCATAGGCGCTACGCGGACTATTTTTCCAGAGAAGGTTTTCTTGGGAAAAGCGTCCGTAGTCACAATCGCTTCCTGTCCCACCTTCACCCTGGAGTAGTCCCGTTCGACCACGTGAATCACGGCCAGCAGAGAACCTATATCCAGGATGGACACAACAGGCTCGTTGGCCCTCAGCATGGCTCCCTCGTCCACAAATCGTTCTCCGACGAACCTCGGCTCATCGCCCTCGCCCCAAGACGCCCGGATTTGGGTATAGGACAGGGTAACTTTTGCAGTTTGAAGGGCGGCCTTTTTTTGCTTAACCTGCGCCAAAGCTACTCCGTACCTTGCTTTTTTGGACTTGTAAGCGGCTCTGGTTTCGTCCAGTTCCGACTCGGAAGCTATCTTCTTTTGACGTAAAGTCTCTATTCTCTCGAACTCGCGTTTGGCGATTTTATAAGAACTGCTGCTTTCTCCCAGATTGGCTCTTGAAGCACGCAAATCGGCCTTCGCCTGCTCTACTCTAAGGACATACTCGTCATCATCGATAACGGCTACCAACTGGTCGCGTTCGACCATATCCCCGATATTCACGAGAATTTTTTCGAGTCTGCCGGAAACCTTGGGCGCGGCCATAAACTGTTTCCGTGGAGCCAACGATCCAGTGAAAGCTCCAACGTCGCTGATAGTGGCCTTCCGAACCGGAGAAATCTCGACAGCTACTGCGCCTCCACCGCGCCGACGTCCCGTACCTTCAGACCGGGAAATTTTTTGATAAATCCGCCAACCTGCCAGACCGACTACGGCCAACAGTATAAGAATAGTTAGTGGTTTCTTCATAACCTCACACCTTTATTGCAGTTTTACTCCACAGTATGTTTCCGCCAAACAAAGCCCGACACTCGCTTCGATCACACCGGCGTCGGGTGGTTCAATTTGCAAATTATTCGATCCGGCTCCTTCAAGATTGTACCCATCAGTCGTATCTTTTCTATGGAAGGTCTCACTATATCATTAATACGCTCGATTCGTAAGTTTATTTATACCAGGATCAATAATCCGGCTTTTTTCGGATCATGTCCACCGATTCTTCCAAGCAACCTCGATAACATTTTAAGGACACTCCCATTATTTAGACGTAATCCGCACAGGTTCGATTCCTGTGTTTAGCTCCTCGATCCCGCTTCTTATATATACAATCTCAGCCCAGATAATCAACCCGCAACCCGTCGCCGTTGCCGAAAAGCTGTGGATATTTACGGTTTGCGCCGATTGGCGCCGGGTGATAAGATATATGCGGCAAATTTCATCAGGCGGAAGAAGGAGCGGGAAATAAATGCCCAGACGCGATGATATTAAAAAGGTAATGATTATCGGCTCGGGGCCTATCGTCATCGGCCAGGCTTGTGAGTTTGATTATTCCGGCACCCAGGCTTGCAAGGCTCTGCGTAAGCTGGGATATGAGATTATTTTGGTCAATTCCAATCCGGCGACCATTATGACAGACCCCGGTATGGCTGATGTGACGTATATCGAGCCGCTCAACCTTCGGGCAATGACCAAGATTATCGCCAAGGAGCGGCCGGATGCGCTTTTGCCGAATCTGGGCGGTCAGTCGGGACTGAATCTCTCCTTGGAACTGGCTCGCAGTGGAGTTCTTAAAGAATATGGCGTTAAGGTTATCGGCGTTCAGGTGGATGCAATCGAGCGCGGCGAAGATCGCCAGTCATTCAAGGATACGATGAATCGACTCGGGCTTGAAATGCCCCTGAGTGAAATCGCACAAAGCGTCGAGGAGGCGGAAAAGATCGTCGAAAAACTGGGTTATCCGGTCGTCATCCGTCCCGCCTACACAATGGGAGGCACCGGCGGTGGAATGGTATATAACAAAGAAGAGTTGCACGTCATTGCTTCTCGCGGACTTTCCGCCAGCCTGGTAGGACAGATATTGGTCGAAGAGTCGGTTCTCGGCTGGGAGGAATTGGAACTCGAGGTGGTTCGCGACTCCAAGAACCGGATGATTACGGTGTGTTTTATCGAAAACGTAGATGCGATGGGAGTTCACACCGGCGACTCATACTGCACAGCGCCCATGCTGACGATTGACCCGGAACTACAAAAACGCCTGCAGCAATATTCCTACGATATTGTCGAATCGATCGAGGTGATCGGCGGTACCAACATCCAGTTTGCCCACGATCCCAAAACAGACAGGGTGGTGGTAATTGAGATCAATCCCAGGACATCGCGGTCATCGGCATTAGCTTCAAAGGCCACCGGCTTCCCTATCGCCCTGGTTTCGTCAATGCTGGCGGGAGGTTTGACGCTCGATGAAATCCCGTACTGGAGGGAAGGCACCCTCGATAAATACACCCCCTGGGGAGATTACGTAGTGGTGAAATTCGCCCGCTGGGATTTCGAGAAGTTTCAGGGTGTCGAAGACAAAATAGGCACCCAGATGCGCGCGGTCGGCGAGGTGATGAGTATCGGAAAAACTTATAAGGAAGCTTTTCAGAAATCCATTCGCTCGTTGGAAAAAGGACGTTATGGTCTTGGGTTCGCAAAAAATTTCAATAAACTCTCCCTTGGCGAGCTTTATACGCTTTTGGTCAATCCATCGAGTGAGAGACAATTCGTAATGTATGAAGCGCTGCGTAAAGGGGCGGATATTAATACGCTTCATGAAAAGACGTACATCAAGCCCTGGTTTATCGAGCAAATGAAAGAATTGGTGAATTTGGAAGAGGATATCCTTAAATTCAAGGGCAAAATTCCGCCGGACGATCTCCTCACCCGGGCCAAAAAGGATGGGTTCGCCGATAAATACCTTTCGGTGATTCTCGGAGTTTCGGAGAAGGATATCCGGGAAAAACGCAAATCTTTGGGTTTGATCCAGGCTTACGAGCCGGTTCCGGTCAGCGGTGTCGAGGATGCCGCCTATTACTACTCCACATACAACGCTCCGGACAAGGTGAAAACCACCGATAATCGCAAGATCATGATATTAGGCGGAGGACCCAATCGCATAGGTCAGGGAATCGAGTTCGATTACTGCTGCGTCCATGCAGCGTTTGCTCTCAGGGATGAGGGGCTCGAGACGATTATGGTCAACTGCAACCCCGAAACCGTCTCGACCGATTACGATACTTCCGACAAGCTGTACTTCGAGCCGCTCACTGTTGAGGATGTATTAAGCATCTACGAAAAAGAAAAGCCCGAAGGCGTTGTTGTGCAGTTCGGCGGTCAAACCCCGCTAAACATCGCCAATGAACTCGAGCAGGCAGGAGTTAAAATCATCGGCACATCGCCCGATACCATCGATCTTGCCGAAGACCGGGATCGCTTCAGAAAAATAATGCGAGAACTCGGCATCCCCGAGCCGGAATCGGGTATGGCCGGGACATTTGAAGAAGCGCTCGAAATTGCCGGGAAAATCGGTTATCCGTTGATGGTCAGGCCGTCCTATGTGTTGGGCGGACGGGCCATGGAGATTGTTCATGACGAGCAGATGCTGAAGCATTACCTCGCCGTGGCCGTTGATGTATCGCCCGAGCGGCCGATTTTGATCGACAAGTTCCTCGAAAACGCCATCGAAGCCGAAGCGGACGCTATCGCCGACGGCGCCGACGCCTTCGTTCCAGCCGTAATGGAGCACATCGAGTTGGCCGGCGTGCATTCCGGCGACTCGGCGTGCGTAATCCCTCCAATAAGCATACCCCCCAAGCACATCGAAACAATAAACGAATACACCAAAAAGATCGCCATCGAGCTTAGCGTCGTGGGACTTATGAATATCCAATATGCCATAGCGAACGATACGGTATATATCCTCGAGGCCAACCCCCGAGCCTCCCGCACCGTGCCCCTGGTTTCCAAGGTTTGTAATATCCCCATGGCGAGACTTGCCATGCAGATTATGCTGGGGAAAAAGTTGCCCGATCTGAACCTCGAACACAAGACAATACCCCACTTCGGCGTCAAGGAGGCCGTGTTCCCATTTAACATGTTCCAGGAGGTGGATCCGGTTCTCGGGCCGGAAATGCGATCAACGGGCGAGGTTCTGGGTATGGCGGACTCGTTCGGGCTGGCTTTTTTCAAGGCTCAGGAAGCCACACAACAGGTTTTACCCACGGATGGTACCGTTTTGATTACGTTGACCGATCAAGACAAGTCCGCCGGACTCGAAGCCGCAAAGCGTTTCAAAAAGCTCGGGTTCAACATTATGGCCACCAAGGGAACTCACGACTTTTTGGGTAAGAACGGCATTGAATCAAAGCCAATCGATAAAATGCATGAAGGGCGGCCGAACATAGTGGATGCCATTACGAACAAAGAAATTCAGTTGGTAATCAATACCCCTGTAGGCAAGTTGGGAAAATATGATGATTCGTACATCCGCAAGGCGGCGATAAAGCATAAAGTACCGTATATAACCACTGTCTCCGCCGCTATCGCCACCGCCAAAGGTATCGAGGCATACCAACAGGGATATGGAGAAGTAAAGTCGCTACAAAACTACCACGTGGATATTAAGTAACACCCGTTGCAATAACGCGGCTTTCAGACTTTCACTTTGTTCCGGGTTGTTCCTCTTCCATTGTTCCGATATTTCTCAGATACTCGGAATAGTCCGCCATGGCGCTTGCTGCGAGGCAGGCCGTGTCGATGTTCCGGTATATGGTCATGCGTTTGTCGCCCAATAACTCGCTTATATCGATATTAGTTTCCTGGAACAAGTTTGAGGCCATGAATACCGGAATGTTGTGCTCAGCCATCATGTCATAGAGTTCATGGGCCAATTTGACTTGCCTTTTGGCCATTGCTTCCCAGATTTTGAAGGATTCCGAAACATTACCTTTTTGGTTCGTGGTCATTGCGCCGTTTTTTTGCGGTGGGCCCATGCGTGGAAGAATAATCGAATCGACCTCGCCGCTTTTCATCAGAATTTCCAGGATGGGCTTTCTGGTACCGAACCTCAATCCCGCCACCATATCCACGGGATTGCCGGGAACCCACCAATCGGGCATCAACTCGCCGATTTTGGATAAAGTTTCATCGGACAAGTTAACCACTTCGAGTCCGAGCTTCGAGCAGGCATCGGCGGCTACCACCCCAAGTCCTCCACCGCCGGTGAGTATTGCGACTCTTCTGCCGCGCGGAAGCGGATGCCCGAGAAAAGACGATGCGATGATCCCCGCTTCGTCAATCCGCCATGCTCGAATAAGCCCCGATTGTTTACATACGGAGTCGAAAAGCCGGTCACTTACCGCCATGGCCCCTGTGTGTGAACGGGCCGCTGAAACGCCCGACAGGGTGGAACCTCCCTTAAAAACGATAACCGGTTTCTTTGCCGTGGTCGCACGGGTGCGCTCGATGAAACTGCGGCCGTCGCTTATTCCTTCAACATAGGCCAGGATAACTTTGGTGTCGGGGTCGTGAGCGAAATACTCGAAGAAGTCTTCCGTTTTGAGGTCCGCTTCGTTGCCGCTGGAAGCGGATTTCGATATTCCAAACCCGGATTTAACCACCTCGCCGATAAGCATAGTCTGAATGTTACCGCTTTGAGAGACCACTCCCACCTCGCCCGCCGGAGGGTGGAAGTTCGGCGGTATCCATGGATAGAGCTTCTCCTTGGGGCAGCAGACGCCCTGGCCGTTGGGGCCGACAAGAACCATATTACCCGCGCGAGTCCTGGCCACCAACTCGGACTCCAAATCCGCGTACTCTCCGCCCAGCTCCTTGAACCCTGCGCTTATCACCACTCCCGCCGCCACGTCCTTGGCCACACAGTCGTCTATCGCGGCTAGCACCTGCCGGGCAGGAACGGTAAATACCGCCATATCGACTTCACCCGGAATATCCCGGACGGAGGGATAAGCCTTAAAACCGAGCACACTATCGCGCCCGGGATTTACCGGATACAGCTTTCCTTCGTATTCGCCCGAGATCAAGTTGTTGTATATAATAAAGCCCCATTTTCCTATCGTCTCGGTCGCCCCCACGAAAGCAATGGATCGAGGATGAAAAAGGTTGTCCAGTTTCTTCAGTCTTGAGTTCACGGATAAAGCTCCATCTTTATTACCTTTATATCCTTGCCTTCTTCCATTTCCCAGACTTCAGCCGGATCGACATGACCAGAATTCTCATGATCAGATCCGGGAACATGGAGCACCAGATTATCACCACCGGAGGATGGAAAACAGCGTATAAAACATAGGCGGCGAGGATTCTCCCGCCGTACACACCTATAGCGGAGGCGATCATTGGCGGGACGGTATCGCCTGCGCCGCGAAACCCTCCGCCCATGCTGAAAGCAACTCCCATAAACGGCATCACAAAGACCAGAAGGATAATGAAAGTACGGGCATGACCCATGGATTCGGGGGAAAGCTTGAAAAAGACATAAGAGAGTAAAGTCGGGTTGGCCACTACGCAGATTATAATCCCGATCACAATCATGAATGCGAAGCTCATCAAGGTGCAGTGCCGGAATACACTCTCCGCCCTCTCATGGTTTCGCGCGCCCACAGCCTGCCCGACCAGTGTGGTGGCCGCTATCTGGAAGCCGTGAGCGGGGGTCTGCGCAAATACCAGAATAGCCATCCCCGTAAAGTAACCCGCCGCCGCCTCATCGCCATAGTGGTAGATCACAAACACGTACATCAGTATGCCAAGCTGGATCAGAATCCATTCCATAGCCGAGGGGATACCGATTTTGAATATGGTGGCGCCGGTCTCGATGTTAAGTCGCCATCCTTTCAGAGGCAGCTTGAGGACGGTCTTGTTGAAGACAAAAAGAATTGCCAGAAAAAATGTAAAGGCTGCGAAGGAGCCGTCAATTGCGAGCGCTGCGCCCAGGGTGCCCATGCGGGGCATGCCCAGCTTGCCCAAGATCAACCCGTAGGAGAGGATAAGAGACGAAATGCCCATGATAAAGCCTCCGATCATGGGTGTTCGGGTATCACCCGCCGCTCTGAGACCGGCGGCCAGAAAGAAGCCGGGCGCCAATATTGGAACGGCCGCGAACAGCCAGATCAGAAACGTCGCTCCGAACTCGATAGTTTCGGAATCCGCGCCTATCAGGTGGAACAACAGCTTCGAGGCGGGCATCCCGAGAATAGCGATGACTATTGAAAGTAATAAGCCCCACAGCAGGCTTTGCTGCAGCACGCGACCCGCACGATCCCGATGTCCCGCGCCCCAGTATTGAGACACCAAAGCCGTGGTGCCGACCGCCACCGCCGCAATCACCGTAATGATCACCATAAATACCATCAACCCGATATTGACGCTGTTGTAAGCTTTTTCACCCAACTGGCTGACGATAACTCGAATAACAAGCATCACTATCGAGCGGACGCCTTGCGCAAAAAACGCCGGCCACGCCAGAGCCCAAATCGCGCCATAAAGCGAATAAAGTTCTTTCCCCCGCATTCCATCGCTGAAGAGAGCCATACGCCGGGGTTTCATTGCGATCTCAGTAGATTTTTTTATTCCTTCGCTTTCCATTCCTTATAGCCGTTTTTTATTCGAGTCGGACGGGGGATTTAAATCCCTTATCCCGTATATTTATGGACCTTTCAATGCCCGCCGGCTTATCCGAGGTTTCAAAAAGATCAACAATGCAGTATTTCACCGCTTGAACGTTATTTCAATGGCGGTTCCCGTCATAAGAGGGATGATTTTTGAAAATCAGCGGCTTGGAATTGCTCGATCTTGGCAGCTATGTAAAATACCACCCACGCACCGCAAAGGTCGCAGTCGACGTCGTTCCCGTAGCAGCAATATGGACTTACGAATTCATCCCCATCAAGATATAATGGCAGTACGAACTTCAAAGAGGGGCAGTCGTCGGTGATGGCCTTCGAGTTTTCCGAAAGCGTCAATTCGAGAGATCGGCGGTTGTTCCAAATAAAGTCCGGATACTTCTCTTTCAACCTGATTGTCTCGAGTACGGCCTTATCGCGCCGCTCGAGCGACCCCCAGGTGAGCTCCGAGTCGTCGTTTCTGCGCGGCACGTAGAAAGAGAACGTCATGCCTTCGGCGCGTGTCGGTTGCAGTATCTCGACGAGTTCTTCCAGCCTGTCCTCGTTTGTTTTGGTCACCACGCATTGACACATGACGGTCGGCTCGAAACTCTCCGGGACGCGCGCGAGCGTCTTCATCACCCTGTCGAAATTGCCCTCCCCGCGTATGGCGTCACTCACGTCGGGCGGGCCGTCGACCGAAACGACATAGATACAGCGAGGAAGCTCAATCAGGTCGATTGTGCCGTTGGTCGTAACGTGGTTTCTTGCAAAAAGTTTCGTGCCCTCGCGCAAAACGTCAGGCCTCAAAAGCGGCTCGCCGCCCATCCACAGCATAGTTTGTATTCCGTGGCGCTTTTGCAATCGGGCGAGTTCCTCGATCATTTTCGCAGAGTCCATCTCACCGCTTGGGTCGTTCGGGTTTTCCTCGCGATAGACAAAGCAATGCTTGCAACGCAGGTTGCACCTGTTCGTTATGTTTACCATCGCGGCAGGATACTGAGTATGACCGGTCTCCGTATTTGTCATTTTTCCCTTCTCCTATTTTTCGTTTGTACGACGCATTGAATAAACCTCAAGCACCAGTGTTATATTTTAGCGAGTCGGTTTCTTTCCGCCACATACGCTCACCTAGCCGGTATTTATCGCTACAGGGGTATGGATGCTACAATCTTTTTTCACCAATTCATGGGTTGTCCATATGGGGAATTTCAACCTTCCGGGATGTCCCGACCGTCGAGATCTCTCATCCCGCGCATTCGCGGGATTCGAGATGACATTACTTGG
>CAZDAF010000114.1:0-10317 GCA_964503115.1 uncultured bacterium | reverse complement strand
CGTTACTGAAAGGTATCGGTCTGAAAACCAACCTCGCCAGGCTCCGTCAGGCCCGGCTTGATACGCTTTCTTCTCAGTATGAATTCCGGGGATTTGCGGAAATGTTGACCGCCCAGGTGGAAAAAACCTATTGGGACTACGCGCTTGCTCAACGCCAAATGGAGATTTACAAGGATTCTCTCGAGTTAGCCGAGCGACAGCTCGGGGAAACCGAGGAAAAGATAGAGATAGGAAAACTGGCGGAGATTGAGATCGTAGCGGCAAAGGCGGAAGTGGCCCTGCGGCGCGTAGAGTTGATCAATGCTCGCAGCAATTTGGCGAAGATACGACTACGGTTGCTGAGATTGATCAATCCGCCCGGCGAGAATTTGTGGAATCGGGATATTATCCTGAAAGTCGAGCCGGCAGTGCCGGATGTAAGGCTGGACGATGTCGAATCGCACGTCCGGGTGGCCTTGCGAATGCGGCCCGATCTCAATCAGGCCCGACTGGCGCTGAAACGCGGAGAACTGGAACTGGTAAAAACCAAAAACGGTGTGCTGCCGAAGCTGGATTTGTTCATCACTTTCGGTGAAACGGGGTATGCCGATTCTTTCGGTGAATCCTTTTCGAACATAAACGGTGATAATTACGATTTCCTTGTCGGGGTAAGTTTCGAATATCCGATTGTCAATCGATCGAATCGGGCGCTTAACCGTCAGGCGATGCTGAGTCGCGAGCAGGCCGCCGAGGCCGTTGAAAATTTTGCCCAACTTGTCAATGTGGATGTCCGTACGGCATATATCGAGGTCGGACGCGCCAGGGAGCAGGTTGCCGCCACCAAAGCCTCTCGCGAGCTCCAGGAGGAAAAGGCAAGGGCGGAGACGGAAAAGTTCCGGGTAGGCAGGTCCACGACTTTGCTTGTCGCCCAGGCGCAGCGAGATATGCTGGCGAGCAGGATAACCGAGATCGAGTCGATAATAAATTATATCAAGGCGCTGGTGGAACTGTACCGGCTGGAAGGCTCGCTGCTCGAGCGGCGAGGCGTTTCGGCTCCGGGGCGAGAGCCGGCGGCGCTATAACTTTTGAAGTTTCCGGGTGTTATGAAATCAGGGGAGGCGCATTATGAAGTTCATCCGATACGAGGAGTCCAGGCCGGAAGCTATCCGGGCGATGCTGGCGGATAGCCCTGTGGCATACGTGCCGCTCGGAGCGCTGGAGTGGCATGGTGAGCATGCACCGCTCGGACTTGACGGAATCAAAGCACATACATTATGTGAAGCTGCCGCCGCGCGTACCGGAGGAGTGGTGTTCCCAACCGTGTTCTGGGGCGCGTTCGATACCATGCCCTTTCCGTTTACATTTCATTTCAAGAAATCCGGTATCAAGACCCTGGTGCGCGAGACCTTAAGGCAATTGCAGGACTGGGGATTCGAGGTAATCGTTCTGCTCACAGGTCATTATCCGCCTTCCCAGGTCAGGCTGCTAAAAAGGGAATGCCGCCGTTTTAACAAAGGCGCCGGGGCAATGGCCATCGGCGTTCCCGAACAGGTTTTTGCCATTGATATTGATTATTACGGGGATCACGCCGGAATGTGGGAAACATCAATAATGATGGCTATGAAACAGGAACTGGTGGATCTGTCCGCAATGCCGGGCGGACTTGCTATGTTCGAGCGCCTCGAGAAATATGGAGTCATGGGGCAAGACCCGGTATCGAAGGCGAGCGTCGAGAAGGGGCGGCAGGCTATCGAGCACATTTCAACGCAGTTAGCCAAAGTGGTTAATAGGGCGATGAATGAGAAGAACGACCTGGCATTCGAAGAAGTTTACAAGCGCTATGAAAAGGCTTTTAACATATTTTCGAAAAGGATTTTTCATGTCGTTCGACAAACCCTTGACGTTCGTTCTTTCGGCGAGCTTGTCCGCTTCGGGCTTTGGGGCTTACGGAATCTTTGAGATAAAGAGTTTCACAAGCGTGTAACACCCGTATGGACATTAGTTGTAGTCGGGACATTCTCCTGTCGGCTTCATGTTGTTGACAATCGGCAGCGTCATGGATTATCACACACACATTATCACGCAAAGTCCCGTATCGACACCTTCTGATTTGCGTTCTTACGGTTACTTCGAGTAACCGCCCATTTTTCTTACCTGGTAAAATCCTTCCGAGGTTGCAACCACCACGCCGTCGGCGTCTTTCAACTCGAGCTTCAGGATGTAATTACCCTTGCCTTTTTCTTCTACTTCATCGAGCACCTCTTGAGTTTCCTCGTCGCTCAAGGCATGAATGACCGTCACATCGGTGCGGGCGGGCTTTAGGAATTTGATGTTGAGTCCCTTTACTATCGGCACGAGGCCATGTGGCCCGAACCGGGTCATTGCGACCGCGCCTCCCATCATCTCCGCCAGCGTAAACAGTGCGCCCGCATACATGGTGCCTATGTGGTTGACGTTAGGCGCCAACGGCATCATGATTTCGTTGCGCTCGGCGGATATCTCGATTGCCTTGATACCGGCGCGGTTCGAAAACGGGACTACGGTCTCGAATATTTTACAAAGATCAGGTGGTTTATCCGGCATGTTTCGACCTCCATAGTGATACCGAATTTTATATCACGGCTTTCCGTACATTTCCCTTATCTTTTTCCGTAATACCTTCCCAACCGGCGAGAGCGGAAATTCTTCGACGAAGGCTACCGAGCGGGGTTTTTTATATCCCGCCAGCTTGTCCTCGCACATCGATGTGATTTCCTCCGACGACGCTTCCTTGCCTTCCTTCAGTTGCACCACCGCCCTTATACTGTGTCCCCATTTTTCGTCCGGTACGCCGATAACACACACGTTTTTCACGGCGGGGTGCTCTGAAATGACTTGCTCGACCTCGAGAGGGAACACCTTCTCGCCGCCGGTGGATATGCATTCGTTTTTTCTCTCGACAATCCTTATCTCACCGCTTTCGTCCAAATAACCCAGATCCCCCGAATAAAACCACCCGTCGCGCATCACTTCCGAGGTTTTCTTCTCATCCTTGTAATACCCTTTCATGGTGGTTTGGCTTTTGTAAATTATCTCCCCGATCTGGCCCTGCGGGACATCGTTGTTCTGCTCGTCCACAACCCGCGTTTCGACCATCGGCCGTCCTACGCTGCGTTCGCTTATGGTCTCCGGCGTGCTGTCTATTCGGAAAGACGTTACCGGAGTCATCTCCGTCTGGCCGAACATATCCATAAAAAGGACTCCGGGGAATTTTTCGAGAACCTTTTTCTTGAGATCAGCCGAGCATAAACCCGCCCCGGAAGCGCAAAACACCAGCGAGCCGGTGTTGAACTTGTCGATACCGGGGTGTCCGACCAGCATCTTCCAGCCGGTTGGGACATTGGCCATCATGCTCGGTTGTTCTTTCTCCACCATGGCCAGAACTTTCTCCGGGTCGAACTTGACGCCCTCTGCCGCCACGAAAGTCATATTGCCGACCACCGGGGCAAGCATCGTGAGCTGGTAGCTGGCGTCATGGAACAGTGGAAAAGAAGGAAATATAACCCGATTGTTGTTTTCATATCCTTTTTTAAGCATATTCAGGTTTCGCAGAAGCCTGGCTGCAAACTTATGCATCAGGTTGTTGGTAAGATTGCGATTCATCAGCCATCGAGTGAACGAGGTACCCATAAGCGACAGCAGTAACCCGCCGCCGGGCATGCTCATCGATTCCCTTATACGCTCTTTTTGAGTGGGTGTCAGTTGAACCTCCGCTATACGTGTGGCCATGCTGACGATCAACTCCTCGAACATCTTGAGGTGCGCGCGGTATGTCAGCATCACCCCCTTCGGAAAACCGGTGGTGCCGCCGGTATAGCATATAACGCATATGTCCTCTTCATCAGTCGGTACGTCTGGCTCGTCGGGAGGAGATTCCTCGATAACTTTTTCGTAAGGTTCCATATCCGAAGGGCATTCCGGCCCGGCGCATATATAGTGTTTTACATTCTTCAGGTTAGGCGCCGCTTTTTGAACCGCCGAAAGCCAAATATCCTCGATCACAAAAGCCACGGCGTCAGAATGGTTGGCCTGATACTCGATCTCGGACGGTGTGAACCGGTAGTTCATAGGGACGGGAATGGCGCCACATCGCTGGACGGCATAATTCGCCTCGAGGAACTCCGGGCAGTTATGAAACATCATCAGTACCTTGTCGCCTTTGCGCACGCCTCTGCTCATAAGCGCCTGCGCCAGGCGTTTGGTCCTGTCGTTCAGGTCGCTCCACGTCAAGCGCCTGTCGCCGTACACCATCGCCTCGCCCGTCGGGTTATGAAGACCGCAACTTGCCAGGTAATTCCCAATAAAATTACTCGAATATTCTCCCATGCTAAGATAGACCCCCTGTGATGTAATTGTGTTTATTCACCCTTCCAAATGGACGATGAAGTTTTCCGAGAATATACCGGCTAAACCGAGGTGTCAACGAAATTTGGCGAATTGCGAAAAATTTCAATAAAATTGCACTCATTTATTGATTTTTTCGCTATAACAGACTATGTTCGTTCACCATTGGTGCTGTTTGTGTAGTTTTTTTGATTCCAGAGTGACTGGACAAATGGGAAAAAATGCAGTAGTTGATTGGTGAGGGATTTTTGTATGCGGCGTCATTCAAGACATCCTTTGCAGTTGATGTGGCGTTTTAACAGACGGATAAACACACCAAAAATAACAAAGGAGGAAGAAAAATGGCAGCGGAAGTAAACCCTAACATGAGTGACGATGAGGTACGCGGGGTACTGGACGGCATAGACATGAACGACCAAACAGCGTTGCGCGAGGCCATGAAGAACGCTTCGCCCAGGCAGGTATTCTGCGTGGCGATGCCGCACGGTCTATCGAAGCAACCGGACATTCAATCGAAGATGGCCGGCATCGAGGGTACGGTTCTTTGGGTCGTCGAGGGAGAAGGCGGTGGTAAGTTCGCCATGATATTCGGCGGCGGCGAGTTGAAAGTGGAAGAAGGCGATGTCGAAGCTCGCGCCACGGTTACCTTGAGCACAGATACCTGGAAGGAAATATCGGCGGGAAACACAAATCCGCAGATGGCCTTCATGCAGGGACAAATGAAGGTAACCGGGGACATGAGCTTTCTTATGCAGCTGCAAAGCGTAATGCCCCAAATGTAGGTGGCCACAGGCCGAAATAAAATTAACAAGCCGGCCTCTAAGCGCCGGGGAGGATACGTATGTTTGAATTAACCGAGCAACAAAAAATGATTCAGGATGTAATGCGGAGTTACATCACCAAGGAAATACAGCCGCATGTGGAGGCGATGGAGGACGGCGAGATTTCATCCTTCGACCTGACTCGCAAGATGATGAATGTTCTGGGTGGCGAAGCGATGATAAAACCGGCTCTTGAAAAAATTGCGAAAAAACGCGAGAAAGGTGAAAAAGAACGCGTCAATATCGCGAAAGTCATGTCCGGTGAGGAAACGGGCGGGCTCGGGGACGACCCGATGATAATGATGATCCTTGTCAAGGAAATCAGCCGCGTCAGCCCCGGTATGGCCATGTCATTCGGGGTTTCCCTCGGTCTGGTCGGAAGCAATATACTCGGCAAGGGTACGGCAAGGCAAATAAGGGAATATGCTATCCCGATAATGACGCAAGAGAAGATCGGCTCGTGGTGTCTGACCGAGCCCGGAGCGGGTTCGGACGCGTTCGGCAGCATGAAAACCGTAGCCAGGCCTGACGAGGACGGATATATCCTCAACGGTTCCAAAACATTCATTACCAACGGTCCCGTTGCGGACATTTTTCTGGTGTACGCCAAGTTGGACAGGGGCGAGCCGCCCGAGGATCGACCCGTACACACTTTCATAATCGAGAAAGGTATGGAGGGATTTTCCACCGGGAAGCCCTTCCAGAAGCTCGGCATGAAAGATTCTCTCACATGCGAAATTTTCATGGAAGACGTCAAATTGGAAAAGAAACATCTGTTGGGAGAAGAGGAAAAAAAGGGAGGGCGACAGGCCACAAAAGAAAGCTTGGGCGCCGAGCGCTCGGGCGTGCCGGCCATGTGCCTTGGAATTATCGAGCGGTGCTATGAAGAATGCCTCGAGTACGCAAGAACACGCAACCAGTTCGGCAGGCCTATCGGCGCATTCCAGGCCGTGCAGCTCAGAATCACTCGCATGTACACACATCTCAAGAACGTCGAAAATGCCGTTTTTCGGCTGGCATGGATGCAACAAAACGGCATCAGGGATGTAAGTTTCATAAACGCGAGCAAGGTTTACACCAGCCAGGCCGCCGTCGATGTCACCAACGACGCCATACAGATATTCGGCGGGTACGGCTATATGCGAGAGTACCCCGTCGAGAAGATGTTCCGTGACGCCAAGCTGCTCGAATTGGGAGCCGGCACCACGGATATTAACGCTCTCACGGCGGCGCGTAACGAGTTGAAGTTGTAACGGGAATAATGGAAGTTGAAAATGGTTCGAGACGTAGGACTTTTCAGCCCACTCTCGAAAGTAATCAGGAACTCGATGTACCGGGGATAAAGTCTTTTTATTCGTAGCGAGCGGTGAAATCCGTATGCCTACCCATACAAGACAGGATAACACCCGGTATCGAAGAAAATTTTAAAGGAGGGATTTTATGACCAAACTAAAAGAAGCGGTAGTCATAGACGCGGTACGTTCAGCGGTTGGGAAGTCCGGTTGGAAGGGAATGGCGAAAAAAGGGATGCTTTGCCAGGCTTCAGCACAAGACTTGCTTGCCAACACCATGCGCGGTCTTCTCGACCGGGTACATGCGAAAAGCGACAAGTTCGACGAGAAGGACATCGAAAACGTGATGGTGGGGTGCCTGTCTCAGATCGGTGAGCAGGGTATTAACATCGCGAGAGTGGCGGCATTATTGGCCGGGATTCCCCAGGAAGCCGCTGCGGCCACAGTTAATCAATACTGCAACGCCGGGCTAAAGGCCATTGATATCGCGGCACATGAAATCATTCTGGGCGAGGGCGACGTTATGGTCTGCGCCGGAGTGGAACTCATGTCCCACTACGGTATGGGCTCCGACGCACGCGTGGCCATAGATGCCAAATACCCTGTTCGGATGTCAGCCAATATGGCAAAAACCCAGATGTTTGTTCCACAGGGGCAGTGTGCCGAGATAATCTCCGAAGACCAGGGGCACACGCGGGAGGATCTGGATAAGTTCGGAGCGTGGAGCATGAAAAAGGCGGTCGAAGCGGAGCGAAAGGGATGGTTCGACAATATCATTCCGTTCGAGTTAACATGGGAAAAAGAGACCAGAAAAATAGAAAAAGACGAGGTGCTCAGGCCCAAAGCAGTGGATGATCCCGAAGGTTTTATGGAAGACCTGAAAAAACTCCCCTCACCGTTCAAAGATGGTGGAATTGTCACCGCAGGAAACTCGTCCCAGATAGTGGACGCGGCGGCCGCAGTTTTGCTTATGAGCGGAGACAAGGCCGAAGAGTTGGGACTCGAGCCGTTGTGCAAGATAACCTCCTGCGCCGTGGCCGGCGGTGAGCCGGTTCCCATGCTGCTGGCGCCGATACCGGCGACACAGAAAGCTCTAAAAAGAGCCGGCAAAACCATCGACGATATGGACGTCATCGAACCTAATGAAGCGTTCACTTCTCCCTTGTTGCAGTTTGCGGACGAACTGGGTTATGACAGGATGGACCCGCGTGTGAATCCCACGGGCGGCGCCATCGCTTTGGGACACCCCATTGGCGCCAGCGGCGTTATCTACTTCGGGGAAATGGTTCGTCATCTGAAACGCATTAACGGCAAGGCCGCCGTACAAATGCTTTGTGGTGGAGGCGGAGTCGGCATCGCGACCGTGGTTGAGGCCGTTTAACCTCAAAGTTCAATTCTCAAGGAGCCAAAAAATGATCGAAAAACTTAATCATATCGGAGTCGCCGTGGCGGATATCGAAGAGGCTATCGAGTTTTTCAAGGAAAAATTCGGCGCGAAGCTAATTATGCCGAAAACCGACATCTCCTGGATGAAGCAGTACTCCGCCCTTGTACAGATAGGCGATTTCCAGATCGAATTGATGCAGGGACAAGGGGAAGACAGCGTGATCGGCAAATACGTCAAGGAGAAGGGCGAAGGCTTGCACCATATCTCCGTTATCGTTGACGACTGGGAAAAGGAGATCGAGGATTACGAATCGAAGGGTTTGAGGATTGTGGCAAAGAGCCCGGCGATAAAGTTCGGGTTCGTCCATCCGAAGTCGTGTAAAGGGGTGCTTATAGAAGTCACCAAGATGTAGATCTATTTTGAGGCGGGAGGCCGTAGACTACAGGTGTAATGCTTTACCTGTATTAGCGTGGCGCCCGCGAGGACATATACCTCCTCATTAACAGCGGAGGATCATGAGAGATGGGCAAGGTAATCCGCCTAATTTATCCGCAAGTTCGCCGTTACTCGGGGAACCTTTCCACCCACAAGGTTCTCGGGTTGGCGACGGCTCATACGGGGTTGACGATCCTGGCGGAAATTCTTCTCCAAAAAGGGCACGACGTCAAAGTTTTTGACGAGCGGATCGCGCCGATACCCAGGAAAAAACTGGTGGAATCGGACCTGGTGGGCATTTCCATTCAGACTATGGATGCGCCACGGGGATACAGCCTGGCGCGAGCCGTACGGGAGCAGGGCGTGCCGGTGGTTATCGGGGGCGTTCATGCGACACTGAACCCCGCCGAAGTTATAGAACACGCCGATTTCGTCGTACGCGGCGAGGGTGAGGAAACACTACCGGAACTTATCGAAGAAATGGGAAAGCCTCACCCGGATTACTCGACTATTCGGGGCTTATCCTTCCATAAAGGTGGAAAACCCGTCCACAACAAGGCGCGACCGTTTATCGAGAACCTCGATTCGGTTCCCTACCCCAACTTTAGGTTGATTGACGGCTGGGAACGAGTGCTCATCAGTCCTTTCAATTTTCTTGTTTACTTCACCCAAGTTTCCCGTGGCTGCACGTTCAGCTGCAATTTTTGCTCGGTCACCAAGGCCTTCGGTCAACGTTTCCGGACAAGAAGCATCGATAATGTCATTGATGAACTCAAGACTCGACCGCGAGCTTCGCAAAGGCACCTGTTTTTCCTCGATGATTCTCCGTTCGCCGGCCCGGAATATTTCAAGGAGCTTCTCGACCGCATAGCCACCGAAGGACTCATCCCTCCATACGGCTGGCACTCCCAGATGCGGCTGGATGCCGCTCTCGACAAGGAAATGCTCGATCTCATGCAACGCACCAATTGTATGGCGATCACCTGTGGTTTCGAGTCAATCAATCCGAAAACGCTGAAATACATGAAAAAGGGCCAAACCCCCGCCCGCATTCGCCAGGCTATAAAGAACCTTCATAAGCGCGAAATGTCGGTCATCGGCTTCTTCGTTTTCGGCTCCGACTACGACACCGTGGGCACTATCCGCCGAACACTCGATTTTGCACTTGAGGAAGGAGTTGACGTGGCGGGGTTCATGCCGATGACGCCATTTCCCGGTACGCCGTTTTACGAAGACATGAACAAACAAGGACGAATTTTCACCAAAAACTGGGAACTGTACGACGTCGAACACGTGGTCTTCTTTCCGAAGTTGATGACTCCCCTCGAACTGCACGATGAGATACACCGCTGCTACAGGATTTTCTTCCAATGGAAAAACGTCCTGAAGGGATATAGGCGATATTTGCAATACTCTCGCTCTTTGCCATGGGTGACTTACGTGGGAATGGCGCTCTGGCCGACATTCAAGCACGATGCGATCATCAAGGAAAGGATCGCAAACAGGAGATACCGTCAAGCTCTTCATGATTACTCCGCCAAAGGCGATTCCAGGGCCCTGGAGCGCCTGGAAACTCCCGATTTTGAAAACCGAGGCTTCCACGACTTCCTCAACCACCGAACCGCCCGGAAATATTGGCGAATGGCCACAAAAGTTCCCGAAGCGTTCTCGGATGCCATACTGCCGACTCAGGCGAGCCGTATGGCCCGACCGGACTGAAAAGGGACCAAATGTGAAATATGACACTGCCATTGTGGGCGGCGGGATCGGGGGCGTCGCTTTGGGGGCGCTACTGGCCGCCGGCGGACAAAATGTGTTTCTCGCGGAAAAGAACAGCATCATCGGTGGCAGGTGCGCTTCTTACCGAAAGGACGATTTTACTATAGACGTCGGGGTGCATCTGTTCGGCCTGACCGACAAGGGGCCGTTGGGAGAAGTGTGTCGCAGGGCGGGAGAGCCCGGCGCAATCGAGTGGGTGCTCGCCAGAAACCCCAGGGTGGCTGTTCACAGCGATGGACAA
>CAZDAF010000113.1:0-10384 GCA_964503115.1 uncultured bacterium | reverse complement strand
ATTTACCCCTTCGTACGCCTCTCGTATCCGCAGGTGATTCGCGGGTGATTTGTCGGGTATTGTGCGGTGATTGCTATTCGGGGGAAGATGAAAGCGTAAAAAATATTTTAATAAAAAAGGGGATAATAATGGTCGAAAAAGGTGGGAAATTTGTGGCGATCCGGTCGTTATTTGTCGAGCCGGACAAGAAAAGCGCCGGTAAGTATTGGGTCTGGTTGAAAATTCATTCAGGGGTGCGCACGATAGCGCGCATAGAGGCATTTGTACTCGATGATGACGATCACGATCTCGAAGAAGTTCGCGCGGAAAGAAAATGCCATTTTATGGGGCATCATACCCTCAAAATCGGTAATAACGAGTTGCCGCCCCTGCCGCTTTGCCTGAGCGAAGAGGCCGCCGATAAAGATGTTATGATTCACCTCGGCGTGAAATCACAACGCAACCCGGCGGTTTTTCACTACAAGTCCCATGTCATCAACCCGAAACCGGTATAGTACCTCCCGGTTCCCCCGACCAATGAATGTCACTCAGCGTTCTTTTTTTCCTACTTGTCCTCTTCTTCGGGTTCAGGCTCGGGGTCGGGCAGACCCATAAGCTCGCGATGAATGCTTGCGGAAGCCTTTTTGCCCGCGCCCATAGCCATGATAACCGTGGCGGCGCCTGTGACAATATCTCCACCGGCCCACACCTTGGGCTTGGAGGTACGGCCCCACTCGTAGACGGCGATGATATTGCCACGCCTGTTGGTTTCCATGTCCGGGGTGGTACGCGGCACTATCGGGTTCGGGCCGTTGCCGATGGCTACGATAACCGTATCGCACGGCAGGAAAAATTCGCTGCCCTCGATGGGTACCGGCCTGCGGCGTCCGCTCGCATCCGGTTCGCCGAGTTTCATCTTTTGGCATTCCATTCCTTTCACCCGGCCGGTCTCGTCGCCTTCAATCTTCAAGGGCAATGTGAGGAAGTTGAAATTTATCCCTTCCTCCTCGGCGTGATGAACTTCAGCCGTTCGAGCGGGCAGCTCGGTCCTCGACCTGCGGTACACGATCCAGGATTCCTCCGCCCCCAGCCGGAGCGCCGTCCGGGCGCTGTCCATCGCAACGTTCCCGCCGCCGATGGTCACCACCGTATTTCCCCGAGCTATAGGAGTGTCATATTCCGGGAAAGCGTAAGCTTTCATCAGGTTTGATCGGGTGAGGTACTCGTTCGCGCTGTACACTCCGTTCAATCTCTCACCCGGTATACCCATAAACCACGGCAGTCCGGCTCCTGTACCGACAAACACCGCATCATAACCTTGCTCCAAAAGTTCATCGATGGTGTCCATCTTCCCGACGATAAAATTTGTTTGAATCTCGACGCCAAGCTGAACCAGATAATCGACCTCTTCCTGAACAATGGCTTTCGGGAGCCGGAATTCGGGAATTCCGTATACCAGCACACCGCCGGTTTTATGAAACGCTTCAAAAATCGTTACCTGGTGCCCTTTCTTTACGAGTTCTCCTGCGGCGGTGAGACCGGCAGGCCCCGAGCCCACTATAGCAACCTTCTTGCCGGTGGCCGATGACATTTCCGGCATCTGGAATCCACCGTGCGCTCGCTCATAATCCGCCACGAATCGCTCAAGGTTTCCGATGGCGACGCTTTCCTGCTTTTTACCCAAAATACATACCTGCTCACATTGCTCTTCCTGCGGACACACTCTGCCGCAGATAGCGGGCAAGCTGTTGTCTTCCTTTATTTTGCGCGCCGCGCCTAAAAAATCTCCATCTTGAATAAGCTTTATAAATCCCGGTATATCGACTCCCACCGGGCACCCGGTGATGCATTTGGGCTTTTTACATTGAATACACCGTTTCGCTTCGAGCTGAGCCAACTCGGGGGTGTATCCGAAAGGAACTTCATCGAAATTGCGTCCCCTCTCGATGGGGTCCTGCTCGGGCATTTTCTGCCGAGGTATTTTCTCTTTTTTCGGTTTCTTGGGTTTATCGGTCATCTCAATCTCCTCCACAGGAGCACTTGCGCTCCTCCGTGTATTTGTCGCGCGCGATTGCTTCCTGTTCGCGATAGAACGCCAACCGCTTGCCCAACTCGTCGAAGTCCACCAGATGCCCGTCGAATTCCGGGCCGTCGACACAAGTAAATTTCTGCTCGTCTCCGACGCTCACGCGGCAGCAACCGCACATCCCCGTGCCGTCCACCATAATGCTGTTTAGACTGACCCATGTGGGAACTTCGTACTCCTTGGTCAGCTTTGACACAAACTTCATCATCGGCAAAGGCCCGATAGCTATGACCAGGTCCGGGCGGTCGTCGCTCTCAATAACGTCCTTCAGCACGTCGGTGACCAGGCCGTGTGTTCCGTAACTACCATCGTCGGTGCAAATCAGTTGCCTGTCGGCGATTTCGGCCATTTCATCCTCGAGTATGAACAATTCCTTGGTACGCGCGCCGAGGATGTTTATCAACCGGTTGCCGGCTTTTTTTATGCCCTTTGCAATGGGATACAGGGGCGCTATGCCGATACCACCACCCACGCAGGCCACTTTGCCGAAGTTCTCGATATGAGTCGGGGTCCCCAGCGGCCCGCAAACGTCGCTTATGGCATCCCCGACATTCTGATCGCTCAGCAGCATCGTAGTCTTACCGACCACTTGGAATATCAGGGTGATGAGACCGGCTTCGGAGTCGGAGTCGGCGATAGTGAGCGGTACCCGCTCGCCCGTTTCGTTCACCCTCAAGACAACGAACTGCCCCGGCCGGTGTTTCCTGGCGATTTTCGGCGCCTCGACGCGCATACGAAACACGTCTTCGCCTAAAGCTTCTTTTTTCACAATCTTGTAATTCATAACATTATTCCTCCGCTATGTAGAGTCCGAGAATTCAAGGGTTCGAGGTGCAAGTGTTTTTACTATATCACTTGACCCCTTGACCCCTCGAACCTTCTCTTTAAATAAGCGCTCCGTTGCAAAAGGCATATAGGCCGGTGTTATTTTACCCAATGTGGGTGATATTTGTTCCAACGTCGGCTTTCGAGTTGGTTTACGGTCAAAAAGTGGCGACAAATATCTCAAACCGACGAAAAAGCGACCTTTTATTCCGGCGCTTGCCCCGGATGAAGAAATATAGAGGCTTTATCGCGAAAAATCAATCCCACACGCGCTGGGATGCTGGAGTGTGCGATACCCATTTGAGCCTTTGCCATGGTAATGGAAGGTAATTGCCGTTATATTCAGATTGGCGTATGTTCCTGAAATGACGACAGGAACCGGTGGGCCACATAACTTCCCAAAGGAGGATTGAAAATGCCGCTGATTGGTATGTCCGGGGCTGCGGTGATGCTGCTCCCGATTCCGGATGCTCTCCGGGTTGCCATTGATTTGGGGTTCCAGGCAGTTGAAATCTTCGCCGAGTTTCCGCAGTGCGTTTGTGATGACGTCACGGAAAAGCAAAGAAAAGAATGCAGATTGCTGGTGGAATCATCGGGCCTGGCTCTGGCCCTGCACGCCCCCTTCACAAGCCTCAACATAGCGGCCCTCAACTCGGGAATCCGAGCCGAGTCCGTTCGCCAGACCCTGGCCGCTATCGACCTTTGCGCAGACATGGGCGGACAGGTCGTGACCGTACACAACGGCAAGTACATCCTGTCCCAGCGGTACCGGAAAAAGGCGCCTGAGGCATTCGATACACAATGGAATTACAATATCGAGTCGCTAAAACAAGTAGCGGAGCGTGCGGAAAAACGAGGCGTAATTCCGTGCCTGGAGAATATCGGGTTCGAGTCGGACTGCATTGATAGGTGCGTGGATGACATTCTGAAAATCAGGGACGATGTGGGTTCGCCCGCTTTGGCCTTCTGCATGGACATCGGCCATGCGCGTCTTAACAACGAACTTCCACAGGCTATCGAAAAAATGGGACCGTTCACCCGCCACATCCATTTTACCGACAACTTCGGAGAAAGAGACGATCATCTGGTGATAGGGGAAGGAAACTTCGACTATACTCCTCACCTTGACTTCTTCAGAAACTTCAAAAATATCGTTATACTGGAGGTGTTTAACATCGGGATCGATCCGGAACCGGCGAGAAAAAGCCTGGAGTATGTGAAGAAGCTTTTAGGGCTTAATCCCTGGTAAAAAGTGACTCGTAAAAAACTTTATCACACTTTGCTCTCAAAACTTTGATGCAAATATATTGAATCAAGCCACATTAGCTTTTTAAATAATTTCCTCAATAAGCCTTTTTTTACATCTTTGTCGCTCATTGCTTCGAATCTCATCCGTTTTAGAACAAGAACGGGATTAATCTCCACCTGGTCTTTTTCTGATACTCTCTATATTCTTCTCCGTAATCTTTTACTAGTACTTTTTCTTCAATAACGGTTATTATTCCAAAAAGAAGCGTGACCACCGGCACGTACATAAGGGCGTATATAGCCGTGAAAATTAAAGACAAACCCAATGACAGGAGTATAACTCCCGAGTAGATCGGGTGTCTTATCAGACCGTAAATACCGGTATCGATAACCTTTTTCTTATTTTCCCCGGGTATAAGACTTGGAACAAAACCGATTTGCCGAAAAGCCAAAATCTCAAAAATTGCCGCCACGGCAATAAAAATAATCCCAACGGTTATTGCTATTGTGCTTAACGATTGGAAACGAGGTTGTGGAAGAAACGCCAGGACAATCGGCGGCCCTGAGACAAAAATCACGGCAGCCCGTTGAACGGGCCGTGGCAATTCAAAAAATCTCGCTTGTAATTTCGGCATCGATTCGAGAAAAAAATCTGCGATAAAACTCAATACGTTTACGATAATAACCCAAAACACAGGGTTGCCCCATAGATTGCCTGATGCGTTTCCCATATTTGTGAACCTCCATTAAAAAGTGGTATAAGACACTGCCTGCTCGTTTTTAAAAAATTGATGAAATTCTTGCGGCAGGTCGTGATAATCGACAGATTGGGCTTCCTTTGATAAATCCACCGAATTGTACGTATGCCAGTAAAGTATAGTGTCGTTTGAGTGGGAAGGATCCTTGATAAAATCGAGCATTGCGGCGCAGGTTTTTCCGGTATACACAGGCTCCAGAACAATATTTTCACGCTCCTTGAAAAGCTCCACTGCGGCGTTGCCCTCGTCGGTGGGATAACCGTATCCTTCACCGCAATAATCATTAAAAATGACCGGCGGTTGCATTTCTATTTCAGGGATTGATCCGGAATTTTCTTTTAGTAAATCGTAAACCTCCTCCATCATCTTTGTCACGGTATTCGGGGTGTTCAATTCCAATGTCCCCATGTGAGAAGCTCCCACGCGAACTCCGATTACGGTTGAATCGAGGCCGGCGAATTTCAATCCGAGCATAAGACCGGCCATCCCGCCGTTCGATGCGGTGGGATAAAAGATATAATCGGGCGCGGGCACAAGCCCCTGATCGATTTGTCCGGCCAATTCCAGGGCCGCATTAACCGCCCCAAGGGTCCCAAGCGGCGACGAACCGCCGGCATATAAAAAGTATGCGTCCGGATATCTCTTTCGCTGATCGACATAGAAGTTCCCGGCCATCTTCGCCATGCTTTCGTCGTAGATCATTTCCGCACCGTATCTGTGAAACAGAAGCAGATTTTGAAGAACATATTTCGTGACAGGCTGATGGAAAAGCAAGAGTGTGCAATCTATCCCAAGGCGTTTGCAGAAAATAGCGGTAGCGAGACCGTGGTTTGTGCCGATTCCTCCCATTGTCACCACCCGGCTTTTCTTTTCCTTGACGACCTCGCCCAGAACGAACTCCAACCTCCTAACCTTATTACCGCCGTAGACGGAAGAAACCATATCGTTCCTCTTTATCCAGAGGTTGTCATGATCGAGGTGTTTCAACCGCTGCACAGGACTGGGCAATGTTTCCAGGTTTATGTAATTCATTCTTTCCGCCAGATCCGGGAAAAGATTGAACAGCAAGGGATTTTTTTTGGACATTTCCATGACTTCATTACCCACAATTTTGAATCAATTCAAACTTGGTATAAAACCTTCCCGCCGATAATCGTCCGCTCGATGCGTATGTCCCGGATTTTTTCGGGCGGTACCGAAACGGGATTTTCGCTCAAGATCACCATGTCTGCGCGCTTGCCGGCGGCGATGCTTCCTTTCACCGACTCCTCGAATTGCGCGTAAGCGGCATCGAGCGTAAACATGCGTATCGCCTCTTCGACTGTAATGCCCTGTTGCGGCTCGAAGCCCTCGCGCGTTACGCAACATTGTATTGCGTGCAATACATTTATCGACTCGATCGGCGCATCCGACGCACCCGCGACCTTGACGCCGCCGTCGAGAAGCGCCCGGAACGGATACGTCCATTTCGCACGGTCCGCCCCGAGTCGTTTGTGCAGCCAATGCTTTTCGGAATGAATGAACATCGGCTGGGTGCTCACCACCAGCCCCAATCGTGCGATGTCGGCGATCATCTCCGTATCCAAGAGCGATGCGTGTTCCAACCGGTGACGATGATCTTCTTTCGGATATTCCCTTAACAAGCGGTCGTAAAGATCGATAATTGTCCGGATTGCGGCGTCGCCTATAACGTGGATGGCGATCTGCAATTCCGCATTGTGCGCCTCGACCATGCGACGATACATCTCCCCCTCGGTGTGCACCAGGAAACCTTTTTTATCCGGCTGATCGGTAAAGGGCGCTCTCATAAATGAGGTATATGAACCGAAGGTGCCGTCAGCCCAGAATTTAAATCCGTTGATTCTGTGCCCGGCGCCAAGTTGTGGATTATGGAGTTTGGTCTGGCGCGCGGCCTCGAAGGGTGTCAGATCGTGCGCGACTAAAATTAGATACATGTTGATCGGTATTATGTCCAATAGCATGGTCATAAGCAATACGTCGTATGCTCCCTGAGACCCGAATACGCCTTCTGAGTCCGTCTGCAACACAACGCCGCCCGAAGTTATACCGTGCGCGACAATTTTCTCGAACACTACCTTTGCGGTATCAACAACCGTTTGTATTTCCGGCATTGGCAAAGCGCCCAGAGGAAATTCCACCGCCGTCTCGCGGAATGGTCCTGAGGGGTAGCCGTCCGGCTCCCGATCAATCTCTCCCCCTTGGGGGTTTTCGGTCAATGCGGAAATTTCCATTGCTTCAATGGCCTTGGTATTGGCTATAACCGTATGTCCGTCATGAATTACGACAATCGCGGGTCGGTCGGGGCAGGCGGCGTCAAGATCGTGTCGGTCGGGCAATCTTGATTCCTCGAGCGCCTTGTCATCCAATTGAAGTCCCATGATCCACTTGGCTGTTCGGTCCTTTTGCGCCGCATCGCGTAATTCATCTTGAAGTTCCTTAATGGTGGTAACCTCGCTCAAATCAGCATACATCTCGAACACAATCATCCCAACCGGATGGAAGTGGGTATCTATAAATCCGGGAAGCAGCGCCTTGCCGGCGAGATCAACGGGTTCGTAATCATCGCCCAGCGCCGACCTGCAGTAGGATTCCGACCCCACCGCTACGATCTTTCCGTCTCGAACGGCGACCGCTTCAGCGGTCGGGCACGATTCATCAACGGTGTAAACATCTCCACCAAAGTAAAATTGCCCTGCTTCACTCATTACTTCACCTTCTTAATATTATTTTACGGAGACTACGCTGCCGACGGCCATCAATATATATGCCACGATGATTATCAATTGAAAAACCGTGCCTCCCCAACGGCCCAGATTGAAAGAGGGCGAAGTACCGGCTGCCTGCTTTCGGCTGATCCTCAATGCGGGAACAACCAGCACCGCCACCAGTACCGCCATCGCTCCACCGGCGTACCTCAACAATCCAAGAAAGCCGCCCAGATCGATCATAGCCAATAATAATGTAGGTAGCGTGGCAACGAGCCACGAGATACGATACCCCCAGCCGAGCCGCTCCTTCAGTATAATTGCCAGGGCATAAGATATCCCCCAGTAGGTGGTCAGCAAAGCTAAAAAGAAAAATAACGAACCCAATGTGGAGGCCCAGACACCCACCGCCTTGCCCCAGCCAATTATAGCCAGCTCGGTGACTTCTTTCGACACAAGTACAGCCATCACGGTCGTTATTAAAACAAATACCAGGTTAATGCCCAACCCAATTGTCACCGCCCACGGAACGAGCTTCCTGTTCCAACTCAGTCCCTCCACAGCCTGAGGTATGGAGAAGAAGCAACTCAGGCTGAACATCAGCATCCCGAAGAGCGCAAGTGACGTTTTGACGTTCCCGGAAATAGCGCCAATCCTGTTAAACGGTTTCCCGAACGAACCGATGGATATAATAAGCAACAACACACCAATCGTTAATATGGCGTATTTTTCACTTATGCCGATGGCCTTGAGCCCGAAAAACACCACGCCCGCCGCCACCGCATAGGTTATAAGATTTCCCACCTTGTTCGGGGTGCCGATAAGCTCATGCAAAATATCGCTGCAACCGACGATATACGCAGCGAGGGTCGAGTAGAAGGTTATTACGATGAGGGCGAAAAACATCCACATCAACATTGTGCCCCACCAGCTTTTTATAAATAAGTATTTCCCGAATATCTCGACAAGCTGCTGCGTTTCTTCATCGCGCAACACCACTTCCGCCACCATGAGGTGGAACAGTAAGCTTACCAGGTAAGCCAGTACCGTGATGGAGAGTATCTGCACAACGCCGTTCAAAGATGCGAGATACGGCACCGCCATGATACCCCCTCCCACTCCGAGACCCGCCACAACGGAGGATGCTTCAAATAATGTTAATTTCTTTTTCTTCTCCGGCATGTCTTACCCTCTCGAAAACAATTTTTCAGATAATGTGTACAATGGGATCATTCCTTCCAAGGAGGTTGCCTTCTGGAGGCGCCGACATGTGCTAAATGTTGGCAACGACTGCCACCTTTTGCGATACTGCGCAGGGCAATATGAACCCAACGCCGATGATCATGATCAATGACTGAACGAGGGCCGTATAGACAACCGCTTGCATGAAAAAGTCCTTATTGATTTCCACTGAATTCCATCATGAGTTTTGCCGCAGTGTCGGAAAGTTTGCTCATCGCGCTTAAAACATGATCAGTGTTTGATTTTATATGTTGAGCGCTTGCGTTAATGTCAGAGATCGTTCCGGCCATTTGCTCACTTGCGGTTTTTTGCTGCGAGGTGGAGAGAGTGATCGTTCCGGCCGCCGATGCGGTTGAATCCGCTTGCCACTCAATTTCTTTAATGGTTTTTCCAATCGCATCGGCAAACTCAGCGCTCTTATCCACTAGTCCCAATCCCTTTTTGGCCGGTTCGACGGTACTTTCTGTAGATTTGAGGGTGGAATCGACCAGCCCCCTTATCAACTTGGCGGAGTCCATAGTATTCTCCGCAAGCCTTCTAATTTCTTCTGCGACTACTCCGAACCTCTTCCCGGTTTCGCCGGATGTCTCCGCTTCTATTTGTGCGTTTAGCGACAACAGGTTTATCTGGACCGCAACTTCTTCGATTATCTCAACCACTCCGGTTATCTTTCGGATGTCATCCCCCAGCGCAACTACACGCTTGGAAATCTCATCTACATACCTACCCAAAGTGTTAAAGCCCTCCAAAGCTTCATTTACCCGCTCATTACCGGTTTGACACGAAAGCAAGTTTTTCTCGGCAGACTTCTGGACATCGGCGGCGGCCGCGGCTATTTGTTGGGCGGTGGCGACGATTTCGTTCGATGTGCTTAAAATCTCCGTGATGGCGCCGGCCTGCTCATTTACTTCGGTTGCCTGCTGTTGGGCGGTGGATTGTGTGTGTTGGGCGTTTTGTTCGATTGTCGCTGAGGTCTCCATAATACGTTTAATGAGATTGTTGGCCTGATCGGTTTTATCCTCCAACAATGCCGTCGTGCGCGCAAGCTCGCGTGCAAAATCACCTATCTCATCTTCCGAATAAGCTCTTAAGCGGGCGCCGGTGTCGCCGCCCGATATGGTTCGGAGAAATTCCAGAACTTTTTTTAATGGATTGTTGATGTCACTTGCAAGCAGATATGTGGCCACAATGGATAGAAAAATAGTCGCAATAGAGAGAACAATTATGACATTTATCACTGACTTGTTCGCACTAGCGGATGTACCCCAATGTCCGATTGTCACAAAAATGAGGTTTTTCTCCGGGTGGGCCGCATACACTATCAATCTGTCTTTCGAATAATCGGTAATTTCACCGGCGGTCGGGGCAGTTATAATTTCCTCAATCCCCGCCGGTGTCAGTTGTGATGCATCACCATTAATGATGCTACCATCTGCACCGAGTACAACCATTCGGGCGCCTGCAATTAACCCGGATTTTGCGTTTGGATAGAGTTGTCTTGAAGGGCCTTTAAAATTGCG
>CAZDAF010000112.1:0-10421 GCA_964503115.1 uncultured bacterium | reverse complement strand
ATCTTCTTACCCTCCCGTGTTTTTTTGTTTACTTGCCAGCATATACTAGCATATACCGTGCCAACTGGGTTAATGCTTCTAACTGCCTGTATTTCAAAGAAATCCTCCCTTGTTCAGCTATTATACAATAACACAGCAACTGTATGGTATTTTAGCAGTTATCAGGTAACCTCTTGAAAAAACAAGGATAATTGTTTCTGTTAAAAATTATTACAGTTTATAACTGGCGTCCGGTAAAAATTTAATTCCACACCAATAACGCCGCAAACTTGCTTTCAAAGGGTAAGGACTCGTACATGCCCCTACCGCTTGCGCCGTTTGCTGCGGGTTATAACATGAATGTAATGGAAAGAAGGCTCGAATCGCTGGGGGGCGAATGGGAAGTCGTCCGAATCGACAAGAGATCGGGGCAACCTGCCGGAAACCCCTTCACCGGTACGGTGCCGGGTGACCTGATAAGCGACCTGGTGCGCAACGGCATGCTTGATGACCCTTACCTCGACGTTAACAGCGAAAAATGCCTCTGGATAAACGATTACGATTGGGTTTACCGAAAACGTTTCAGCGGTGGGTGTCCGGCGCTCGAGCGGAAGTTCCTCCGTTTTGCGGGAGTGGACTACGAGGCGTGGATACGGCTGAACGGCCACGTATTGGGCGCGCACGAAGGAATGTTCGGCCGGATAGTTTTCGAAATCACGTCGCATATGGAAGAGGAAAACGAAGTCGAGGTGCTGCTCGTGGGCCGCGCAAACACGTGGCGGGAAAGAATCAAGGGCCTCAACCCGATATTGCGATCCGGCAAGGCGCGTATGAAAACTCTGAAGGCGCAATACTCCTTCGGGTGGGATTTCGCGCCGGCGCTCAAAGGCGCGGGCATCTGGGACGAGGTGCATATTCATTCTACCGGGCCGGTAGCCATCGACGATATATGGATAAGGCCCGACTTGACGTCGGGATCGGTGGACACCGAAATATTTTTATCGAGCAGAGCTTCGGGCGACGGAGAATTGGCATGGCGTGTCGAACCTGTGGGGCACGAGGCGCCCGGTTGCGAAGGCGTCAAAACGATAAGCTTTGCGGCGGGTCCGCAAAGCGTCGGGCTGAAATTCGACGTTCCCGACGCGCAAGCCTGGGAATCGTGGGATTTGGGCGATCAAAACCTGTACCGGCTGAGCGTCGAGGTGCGGTACGGGTCCGAACCGAGCGATGAGGCGAGCGACACCTTCGGATTTCGGAATATCGGCTTCGAGTCAAACCCGCGCGCGCCGGAAGGTTCGGCGCCCTGGACGTTGGTGATAAACGGCAGGAGGCTGTTCTTGCGCGGCGTCAACTGGATTCCGATGGATTCGCTGCTTGCAAGACTGGACGAAAAAAGGTACCGCAAACTGCTCACCATGGCGCGAGACATGGGCGCTAACCTCATAAGAGTCTGGGGCGGCGGCTTGAGGGAAAAGAAGATTTTTTACGACCTGTGCGACGAACTCGGGCTTCTGGTGTGGCAGGAGTTCCCGTTTGCGTGCGCCATCATCGAACATTATCCGCGCTCGGGCCACTATTTGAAACTCGTGGCGCGTGAGTGCGCAGACATAATACGGCAATTGCGCAATCACCCGTCGCTGTTCTTGTGGTGCGGCGGGAACGAGCTTCACGCAAAGAAAAACGAAGCGTTAATCGACACCGTTCGCCACCAGGTGGAAACGCACGACACTGAGCGCAGGTTCCATCCCGTTTCGCCGGCGTTGGGCGATTCGCACAACTGGGTGGTGTGGCACGGCAAGGGCAACCCTGAAGACTACCTCGAAGATAAAGCGCCGATGATCAGCGAATTCGGACTGCAAGCCGTTCCGGTCGGGGAAACCGTCGAGGCGATGCTGAGCGAAAAGTTCCGGTGGCCGCCGGATAAAAAAGCGTGGAAGCACCATAATATCGACTGGGGGAAAATGCTTAAATACGTTCGTAACGTCCCGGCCCCGAACTCGCTCGAGGAATTCATCGAGGCTACGCAGCGTATGCAGGCGCACATTCTGAAAACATCTATCGAGCGATGGCGCAGGATGAAATTCACAAAGGGCGGGTTCGCTATATGGCAGCTTAACGATCCGTGGCCCGCCGTGACGTGGAGCCTGGTGGATTATTTCGGCCGCCCGAAGCTCTCGTACCATGCGCTTAAGATGAGCATGGCGCCGCTGGCGGTGGCTATTTTTTACCCCCTGCGCAGATGGCGGTACGGGGATAAGGTTCCATACGACATAGCGGTTATTAACGACTATCACCGGTCGTTTCACGGGCTGACGGCTCGAGTGTTCCTCGGCGACCGAGAAGTGGATTCGGCAAGGTTCGAGATTCGGCCCAACTCGGTCGCAGCGGCAGAAGATCGTCGGGTCGAACTCGACTGCGACCCGCCGCGAGTGTTACGCATTACACTATCGGACGCTCAAGGCGCCGAATTAGCCAAAAACGAGCACGATCTCGAAGTGTTCGATCCCGTAAGAGCGCCGTTCCTCGCAAGATGGTTCTCCGCCGCCATGTGGAGGTGGATGACAAAAGGTACTGCCGGGTAAAAGTGAACTGACTGATGTCAAGCAACCGGGCGCCACGCACCTCCACACGAAGTGGGTGGGCATGGCAGGTGCCACGGACACGCACAGATTGCTCGTATGGATAAGTTTTCGGCGTATACCCGAGCCGTTGTGTGAAATCCCGCTGTCGTCTATAATCCCTTCATCCGAGTGACGGAGAAAACACGGGCCATGATTGACGAGCATGATGATCTTAGCCGCCGCTGCCCGCCGTTGGGCGGGCCGGTGCCGTTTAAGTACTGCCGCACTATGAACAGGAAGCTTCCCTGCCAACGTATCGTCCAATGTTGGGGGCCGAAGTTCAACGTAATCGAGTGGCTGAAGGAAAATTATTCGCCGGAGCAGATTGAACAGGCGCTGACGCCCGACACCCGTTCACGACTGGATAAGATACTCGAAACAGCCCACGAAACCAGCTCGAAGAAAGACAAATAACCTCTCACGGCCGCCCATGCGGGCGCCGGCGCCCGTACGGGTCAAACGCTGCGATACCGATCCTTCAACGTCACATATAAAAACAGGGGGATGTAACGATGAGCGAATATCCGAATTTATTTTCGCCGCTGAAAGTTGCCGGAATAGAATTAACAAACTGCGTCATCATGGCGCCGATGTATCTTGGGATGGCAAGCCCGGACGGCACGGCGAACAATGTGTTGATCGACCACTATCGCGAAATGGGATCGAGCGGCGCGGGGATGGTGGTGGTCGAGCATACTGCGGTGGACCCCGCAGGAATGGGATCGCCGACGATGCTCCGGACCGATTCGGACGATTTTTTGCCCGGTTTGCGACAGGTGGCGCAAGAGACGAAAAGTGGCGGCGCAGTAGCTTTCCTTCAACTAAATCACACCGGGAAATATGCTTTCCATAAGGAAAAATGGAGCGCTTCGCCGATGCAGATGGGTGACGTCGTCATCAAAGAAATGCCCCGAGATGAAATCGACCGTGTGGTCGGGGCGTTCGCATCGGCAGCACGGCGCGTAAAGGATGCCGGGTTCGACGGCGTCGAGCTTCACGGCGGAACGGGGTACCTGCTGGTGCAGTTTCTCAGCCCCCGTACGAACAAGCGAACTGACGAATTCGGCGGCTCGCTCGAAAACCGCATGCGTTTTCCGCTCATGGTCGTCGAGGCCGTTCGCGAAGCGGTGGGACCGGATTACCCGGTCGGGTATCGACTCCTGGCGGATGAATGGCTCCCCGACGGCCTGCACCTCGAAGAGACGGGAGTACTTGCGAGCGAACTCGAAAAACGAGGCATCGCCTACCTGTCCGTAATGGCCGGGACTTACGATTCATTCTTTCTGCCGGAATACCTCCAGGCGGATAGAAAGGAAGGTTATATGGTTCATTTCGCCGAAGGAGTGAAAAAGGCCGTCCCCGGCGCTGTGGTCATCACCGCAGGGCGTATTCAAAGCCCCGAAACTGCCGAGGAAATAATAGCTTCGGGCAAGGCGGACATGGTCGGCCTAGCGCGAGTGCTGCTCGCAGATCCGCTGTGGCCGAAGAAGGCTTCGGGAGAAGTCGCCGAGCCGATAAATCCATGCGAGCCGACTTGTAATTTCTGTATGACGAAGCGAGTCATGAGAGGCAAGCCCGCATATTGTATCAGGTGGCCCAAACCGCGCCGCGAAGCATTTCTGTCAAAGATCGGAGAAAAACTTGACGAGGCTGAGAAATAAAAAGCAGGTTATGTGTTCCTGATCTTACATCGCTCCGTCAGTATCTAATGCCACTTTCCTTGACAATTGAGCGGGAGTGCGCCTACTATATTTACACACGACAAAGACTTGAGAGGAAATTCACATGTCTACTCGCATAGAAGAAATTGCCGAATGGGTGGAGTCGTTATCGTTCGACGACATTCCATCGAGTGTAGTTGATCGCGCCAGGTATCAACTGCTTAACATGACGGCTGCGGCACACGCGGGGGCTATAAGCCCCGGGGTCCGCAAGCTGCTGGAAGCCGTCCGTAAATGGGATGCGGGCGGCGATTTCCCGGTGGTGGCCACGGGCGACAAGCTGTCGCTGCACGGGGCGCTTTTCGCGAACACCGCGCTGTCGATGGCGCATGATTTCGATGACTACCTCTTTTTAGGCCATTCGGGCCACTCGGCGGTTTTCGCGAGTTTGCTTGTCGGTATGGCCGAAGGTAAGGACATGCGCGAAATTATCGCCGCGCAGATTATCGGCAACGAAATCGGAGGCAGGCTTGGCGCAGCGTGTCTTATCGGGCCTCATAACGGCCAGATGTGGACTTTCATCCACGTGGCCGAGACGGCGGCGATAGCGGCCAAGTTGATGGGCCTAGACGCAAAGGGGATAGCCCACGCCGTTGCTATCGGTTTCTATCAACCGCCGTATGCGCTGCCGCCGGGTTTTTTGGGTCCGGACAGCAAGCTGCTGAGCGCCGCCCAGACGTCGTTGGCGGGGTTGATGGCCGCCGAGCTTGCCCGCGAGGGGTTCACCGGGTCGCTCGATATATTCGAGAACCCTCGAGGTTTTCTGGCGCAGTTTTCGTATGCGCCGTTCGAGTTTATGCTGACCGGGTGGGGAAAAAGCTGGGTTACCGACTCGATTGCCTACAAGGTCGTTCCCGGCTGCGCCTACATAGACACCACCGTTGACGCGCTCAAGATGGTGCTCGACGAATTCCGTACCAAAACGGGCCGCGACTTGACATCAGACGACATTCGCGAAGTCGAGGTTCACGCAAGTTTGCTGACTATAGGGATGAACCATCTTGCCGAAGATAACGTCGGCCGTGGAACGCTCAACCCCATCGCGATAAACTTCAGCATACCCGCCAACGTCGCAATCGCCATACTCACCGGCGGGCTGAAGGTCGAGAACCTCGACCCGGACTGGCTCGAGCTACACCGCGATGACATCCTTACGCTTTGCAGAAGAGTAAAACTCGATCATAACTGGGAGATGAGCATAGGCGTAACGGAAGCCATGTCCAGGGTTCTTGACCTTGGCCGAGTGGTTGATGCGGTGGGGATGGCGAAGTTACTGAAGGCGCGCAAGCGCGCGGCGGAGCATTTCGGTATGGGAGTGGAACTCGGGATCAAGGACCTCCTCGAAATGCGCAAGCAAGCCGGAGATAGGGGAAAGGAATATGTCGGACGGGTCGCTTCGGGAACATGGAAACGCCTTATAGGAGGCAAAAGACCTGGCCGGTCGGCAGGACCGCCGGATCTGGGCAATTGCGATTTCTCGAAATTCAGAATGCCGTTTGCGGCGCACGTTTGCGTCAGAACGGCGGACTGGAAAGAATATTCCGCACGACAGGATATACCGTGGGGCGGACCCGGCCAACCGTGGGATGACACGACCCGGAGGTTGGAGGACAAGTTCCGCCGCGAGGCCGGAAAGCATCTCGACACGGAACAAATCGAGTGGGTTATCGAGAATATAGGACGGCTGGAAAAGGTCAAGTCGGCAACCGAGGTGATGGAGAATCTTGTACCGACGCGTAAGACGAAAAAAACAACGCCTAAAGCTGCGAAAAAGGAGGCCGGCAAAAAGCGGGAACCCGCCGGTAAGACGACTCGTCCCAAAAAGAAATCCAAGGAAGTTGAGCTTCCGCCCATTGAGGTGGAGCCTGCCGCGCCGGCTCGGCCTGCGAGAAGAAAGTCGGCTAAACCCAAGTCGGATAAATCCAAAGCTGCGGCAAAGCCGAAGTCCCGGTCTCCAAACGTCACGCTACGGCCCGCCGCGCCGGCTCGGCCTGCGAGAAGAAAGTCGGCTAAACCCAAGTCGGATAAATCCAAAGCTGCGGCAAAGCCGAAGTCCCGGTCTCCAAACGTCACGCTACGGCCCGCCGCGCCGCATTCGAAGGCGCCAAGACCGCCTAAGGGAGCAAAAAGACGCCGTATGAACAAACCTTGATGGCGGTTATGATTGAAAACCCTTTAACTATATGGTAAATATCAGGCTATGAGCAAGATCACTCGAGAGGAAGTCGAACACGTGGCGAACCTGGCGCGGCTGCGCTTTTCGCCCGACAAGTTAGAACAATTCACCGCGCGGATGAACGCGATACTCGAATACATGGAACAGTTGAACGAACTGGACACCGGCGGCATCGAGCCCACCAGCCACGCCGTGCCCCTGCCTACCGCATGGCGGGAAGATGAAGTCAAACCAAGCCTCGAGCCGGAAAAAATCACCTCCGAAGCCCCCGAAAGCGCAGACGACTTCGTCGTGGTACCTAAAATTATCGAATAGCGCTTTTTTCTCATTTCCGATAATTAATCCGCCATTATGCCGTGCAATTCGAACTTGACGATCTGGTCGGCTATTTCTTTGAAATCTCCCGGCAATGCGCCGTTCATCCATTGCAACGTCAGCCGCTCGGTCATCGCGATAACGCAATTGGCGATCACCGCCGGATCGGCGTGACGTAACAGGCCCCGATCCATCCATAACTCCAGGTTGGCGGCGGTATCCGCGACCAAGCGGTTATAAAACGAGGCCACCTTCTCCTCGAATCCAGGCTCCCTCGGGACGGTCTCGACGAGGAAAATTTTGGCAAGGTCTTTGTTACCGGCAAGCATCTTGAGGGCCGACTGGGACGCCTGGGTCAGGCGCTGCCGAACTTGCTCTTTCGTTTTAACGTCCTCCGCGCCCGGTATAAAAAACGCCCGGTAAACTGCAGCGGTGAATTCGTCCAAAAGCGCTTCGAAAACATCGCGCTTGCTCCCAAAATACAAGTAAAATGTGCCCTGAGCCACACCGCACCGGCTTACTATTTCGCTGATCGAAGTGCGGTGATAGCCTTTATCGGCAAAAACCTTTCGCGCTTGGTGCAATATTTGCTCCCGCCGCTTTTCTTTTGCCATTGCGCGAGAGTTTACGCTTTTCGATTTTGCTTTGGCCGTCATCGCAATGTTTCCAGCATCGCGCCGTCACCGGCTCCGGAATGCAAACTCGCGTATTTCGGACACGATCCCCGAGCGCAAGGGTTTAGTAAGAAACTCATGGTAACGGGCCGTGGTGTAATTTTGCATCCATGCGCAGTTATCGCCGCATTGTTTCGGCCCGGGGCCGTGGAAATTCGTAGCGCTCATCAGCTTTTGTGCAACGTCCCAGCAATCGTCGACATTTTCGTAATCGAGCAGGTTCAGATAGACAGGCTCGACGTTTTTCGGCGCTCTGCAAGGCCACGCAATACGTCCGTCGGGGTCGACGTGGGGTCTCAAGGTCGGGAGGCAAACGTAAGGTTTTACCTGAAGCAGCATATCCAGGATGCGTCGAGAGCCGATAAGCAGGTGTCCCTGCTTCTTGCGCTCGATAATCCGCTTTGCCAGCGCCCGGTAATCTTCCCGATTGATCATATCCCGCTCGAAGCTGAAAGTGCCTTCCTCGTGCGCGTGGTCATTGGCAGGCACCGGCACGAACCAAACGTCGCCGAGATCGTTGATGAAGTCGAGCACATCGGAAGCCATCTCTACCGAATCTTCGCCGATGACCGTGTTCACCACAAGCTTGAAATCCACCAATTGCCGGAGTTCGCGGAGCATCAACAGGTTTATAAGCACCTTCTCGACTTTCTTGACGCCCCATAATTTCCTCAGGCGAGGTATGCTGAGGCCGTCGAGGCTGATGATGATTATATCCATCTGCCGCAGCCATTTACGCCATTCGGGCTTTTTCAAAACCTGATCGAATACAAAACCGTTCGAATTGATCATCAGCGGATGATACCCCAGACTGAAAGTAATGTCCGTGAAAACGGGCAAATCCTGCACCAGCGTCGGTTCGCCGCCGCAATAATAAATCGCGCTGGTGCCCGTGCGCATCTTCTTGAGCACACGCACCCTGTCCTCAAAACCCAATGGATTATCCTCGAGCATGTAATAGTGATTTCCACGGTGGTCGTCGCAATATGTGCAACGGAAATTGCACGAATAGAGCATTGACCAGATGAAGTACATCGGCCTCAGCGCGTGGTTGCCTTCTTTGAAGCGCTTTCTGTTGATCTTGTAACTATTGACGGTGGTGACCAGGCTCTTTGCCTTGCGCAACCGATCTGCAGCTTTATCCACCGCCGTGTCGTCCGCGTCGGTGTGTATCAGCGGCGCTATCTCTCGCGCCAGCTCGACAGCCTGCGCGTGAAGCTTTTTCCAGTCTGGGTGACCCTTTCCGGGCTTGTAATGTCTGAACTTGATAGGCTTTGGTTTGATCATCGTTCCGCTCCCGTCATCCTCCATCCAAGGTGAAGCTTGGGCGTTTGGTTTTATTTCTCCAAAATATGACTGACGTATCAGTCATAGCATGATTGGAATGAATCGTCAAGCCCTGTACGGGCATTGTATCCGCCTTTACAATATATCCCATACATCGCATGCCATGGAGGCATGTGGTAAATAAGCCACGGAAAGATTAACCTTAAAACCGGAGTTGTTGCCCAAACGCTTTTGGGGTGCATTTTATGGAGCGCAAACCCGATATAGCCGACGCGACGTGGATCGTGCGCAAGCTTGTGGAAGCGGGTCATACCACTTACCTGGTGGGCGGTTTTGTGCGCGACATGGTGCGTGGGGCCGACCCGGGGGACTTCGATGTTGCCACCGGCGCTCATCCGGACGAGGTACGCAAACTTTTCCCTCATACCGTACCGGTGGGAGTGAGTTTTGGTGTGGTATTGGTGCTGGTAAACGGCGTGCCTTACGAAGTCGCCACCTTCAGGTCGGACCTCGGCTATAGCGACGGCCGCCACCCGGACGAAGTTCGGTTCTCGGGCCCCAGGGAAGATTCGCTCAGGCGCGATTTTACGATCAACGGCATGTTTTTCGACCCCATAGCCGGCCGCGTTATCGATTACGTCGGGGGACAAGAGGATATCGAGCGGCGCGTGGTGCGCACCATAGGCGATCCCGAGGACAGGTTTGCGGAAGACAAGCTGCGCCTGCTGAGGGCCGTGAGGTTCGCCGCAAAGCTGGATTTCGACATCGAGCCTGAAACTTCTGAGGCCGTAGCCAGGCACGCCGCCGAGATAAAAGAGGTCAGTGCGGAACGTATTCGCGAGGAGCTGAGTAAAATACTTACCGGCCCGAGGCCCCGCAAGGGTATCGAGCTGGCAAGCGAGTTAGGCCTGCTCGAGCATATCCTGCCGGAGGTCGAGCAAATGAAGGACGTCGCGCAGCCGGAGCAATTTCATCCCGAGGGAGACGTCTGGATTCATACCATGATCGCGCTCGACCATATGCCCCCCGAACCGGAGATCGAGCTGGCAATGGCCGTTCTGCTCCACGACATCGGCAAGCCGCAAACGCTCACCCGGGAGGATCGCATACGATTCAACGGGCACGCCGATGTCGGCGCCGATACGGCGGACGCGATCATGCGCCGCTTGCGGTTCAGCAAAAAACAGCAAGACCTCGTGGTGGAACTTGTCCGGCGCCATCACAAATTCATGGACGTGCGTAATATGCGCCAGGCGACGCTTAAGCGGTTCTTGCGCGCCGAGCGATTCGATTTGCACCTTGAACTGCATCGTATAGATTGCCTGGCGAGCCACGGCAAGTTGGACAATTGGAAATTTTGCCGCGAAAAACTCGATCAATTCGGAGCGCGCGACGAGGAAGCATTGCATCCAACGCCGCTTGTGACCGGCAAGGACCTGATTGAAATGGGCCTCGAGCCGGGCCCGGAATTCGGGCGCATACTCAAAGAGCTCGAAGACGCTCAACTCGAAGGTAACGTCACTACGCGGGAAGAAGCCATCGAATTTGTGCGAAGCGCGGCGGGATTGAAATAAACCCAGATTTTGCATTTGGATTGATGCGATGCCGCCGTAGGGCGTGATGGTCCTCGACGTGAAATCGATACGTA